>CAZHLZ010000168.1:0-7824 GCA_964532475.1 uncultured Chitinophaga sp. | reverse complement strand
GCTGGTGCAGACTTAACTGATAAAGTGAATTTTATCGCAATTGAAACGACCGAAGAAATTGAAGAAGATTTTGAGGTTTGTGAGATTGCTATTCGATTAAAATCAAACGCTTGCACTTTGCTTGAAAGTGCTGCAGAATTAAACTAGGCTTCGACTTCGCTTAGCCTCCGTAATAGAAATTAATTTTTTGAATTATGATACATCATCACGATCACAGCACAGCCATTGGAACTACGACAGGAACGGCCTTATCCGTATTTGCGACATTGGACCCGCAAGATTACATGAAAACGATTGTATTGGCATGTTTGGGTGCGGTTGTGAGTTTTACGGTTACAGTGTTTTTGAAGTGGGTTTGGGAAAAGCTAAAAAAGAGATTTTTTCCATGATTGAACTAATAGTTCTTGAAAATAATTTTTGTGAACCGTCATTCGAAAGAGTGGCGGTTTTTTTGTTGAAAAAAATGTATATTTGTAAAAAATGAGCAAATGAAAAAAACAATTTTAACTTTAATCTTGATATTAACTACAAGTTTAGTATCAATTTCACAAGCATTAACTTATACTGTTAATGGTGATACAATAACAACAAATGAATTTTCATTAAATGATACATGTGTTGGATTACCAATAAAATTCATTAGTTCCGATTTATTACCTAACATTGTATTATATAATGTTAATGGTACTAATTATCCAATTAGTGAAATTTTTAATCCTGTTGTTGGTAATTATATAATTTATTTTATTGATAATAATGGAAATAATGGACAAATTGGATTTACACTCAATATTATAGAATGTGGAGATACTAGCACAGCAAGTATAAATGAAAGAGAAATTGAAATAAATGAATTGATTGCATATCCAAATCCAACTATTGGTGATATGACAATTGCATTTAATACAAATAAAACAAAAACACCAATTTATATTTTTTCTTTAAATGGTCAATTAGTTTATCAAGATAACGAATCAAGAATGATAGGAACTAATGAATGCAATATTGATGTTTCTATACTAGAAAGAGGTATTTATTTTGTAGAGATTGGAAATAAAAGGATAAAATTAATTATTGGATTGTAATTTCATATTATAATGGGCAATAATTTCACTCTTAGAGATTTTTTGGTTTATGTTCTTGTAGGTTTTTTTGCTTTTGGTTTAATTTTTTTTCATTTTTCAAAAAAATCATATGAATTAATTAACAGTTTGAAAGATTTTTCTAATTTTTCTTTATTTGTTTTTATACCTATTTGCTATTTGCTCGGTCACTTTATCATGGGAATTGATGATATTTTATTTAACAAATTAATTTCATTCCCGTTAAGAAACAGAAAAAAGTTAGAATCAAAGAAATTTTGGGAAATTTATAATTGGATTTTTCTAAGTTATAGAAATAACGGAGTTAAGTGGCAACTTAACATTGATAAAGATGATTTTTTAAAAAAATGTGACAAGCTAATAGATCATAAAATTTATGATAAAGCTGATTACTACAGAATTATTAGTGATCTATTTAAGGGCATTCTATTATGTTTGTTTCTTTCAATGATTTATAATTTAATAAAATTCGAGTTCTATTTTGTAGAATTACTACTTCTTATTATTGCTTGGTACAGAGCAAAAATTTATTCAAGTTATTATGTAAAAATGATTGAACGAAATTAATTACATATTTTAGTTTTTATAATTTTCATCTGTGATAGTAAATAAACCACTAAATCTCTTGTAACATCTCGTTTAATCTATTTTATAGTTGCAGCTAAATCCTAAAAATGGTTATCTTTTTCGTTAACCGTTTTCAGTAAAATCAATTATTTTTGAAAAAGATCTGGTTTTGTTTGACATTTTAGAAAAGAATTGCTGACCGAGTTTAATAATTCTTTTTTGCGAATGTACAAAATTACGGGACCGATGAGGTGCTGCTGGAATTGGCGACTTTTACACAAAGCAATTCCAATGCGAGTGCTTTCACTAAAAGTGCTGCAGAATTAATTTAATTATTTAAGTCATGGTACATTATGACGATAGCAGCACAGCTATTGGAACAAAGACAGGAACGGTCTTATCCATATTTGCGACATTGGACCCTCAAGATTACATGAAAACGATTGTTTTGGCTTGTGTGGGTGCGGTTGTAAGCTTTACGGTAACCGTGTTTTTGAAGTGGGTTTGGGAAAAGTTAAAAAAGAAATTTTTTCCATGATTGAACTAAAAGTTCTTTGATATATTTTGTGTGAAGCGTCATTCGAGAGAGTGGCGTTTTTTTATTTGGTGGAATTTGTTTAGATTTGTATAAATTTGATGTTTCAGTCTTACATAACATATAGATGTTAAATTGGTCTGATAAAATAGACAAAGTAAAACGTTGGCAACAAGTGTAAAAAACAGACGACCAGACATTAATATAAACAGAGATGAAACTGAATAATAATCAATTAATAAACTTCAAAGAGAGAATTAAGTTTTCAGATGAAGATAAACGAAAATATCAACTTCAAATTGATAATCTTATAAGTTCCATTCAGGCAAAAATTGATGAACGAACAGATACAACAGTAATTAAAGTTTTACAGGCGGGTTCCTGGAAAAAAGGAACAATTATTAAACCATTGGATGAAACTCCAATAGACATTGATTTGGTTTTCTTTTTAGATATTGATTTTGCAAATTATTCAACATTTCAGGAGATAAACAAGTTAATGATTCCTATTTTAAAAAGTATATATCCTCAAAAAGATAGCGATGATTTTTGGAGTAATCCAAAAACGGCTGGACTTGAATTTATTACTTCAGGCTTAAATGTGGACATTGTTCCGGTAAGGGAAACTAATGTTGCTGATTATGTGCAACAGCCGGATGCCTACAATAATAAATTTTTCACCTCTCCTAAACTCCAACTAAAATTTATTTCAGATAGAAAAATCTCTAATCCAAACTTTTCAACCATAGTTAGGATACTTAAAAAATGGAAAAACTTTCAAGGAATTAGTTTGTCCTCTTTTGCGATTGAATTAGTTCTCTCTCACTTAGAAATTGCATATGGTGTTGAAACTAATATTGAAGAGTCATTATTACGGTTCTTTAAATTACTTGGAAAAAAACAATTCCCAACAATCACATTCAATGCACCTTATGGAACATACAAGCCTGATGGAAGTTATGTTTATATAGCTGACCCGACTTATAATGAAAACAATGTTACTAGATATTTGACAAAAAATGATTGGGATTTAATCAGAGAAAAGGCAAATTTTGCATTTGATACACTTATTTTAAGTGATGAAGAAGAATATATTAATCCAACAATCTCATTATGGAAAGAATTATTTGGAAATGAATTTAATGTTGATGAAATACAATAATGATTATGACACAATCAGAAACCAATAAATTATATAAACCAATTGCAACAGATTTTAAAATCATTGCAAGAAAAACTGGTTTAATGGAATTAAACTATTGCGAAAAGATTCTTTATGACATTAAGGTTATGATTGAAAATGATTTCTTAGAGAAAGTCTCTTTAATATTAGATAAACCAAAATATACTCCTTTCAAAGTTAAACAGTTTATAATAGGCTCAACCGAGCGAAAAATAAATGATAGACCAGGGAATAATGATTGGGAGGAGAATGAAGGAGAAAGGCTACATGTTGTATTGAGTTATACTAAATTATGGCTGAATAAAACAGTTGAAGAAAGAGATTCTTTTCAAAAACGAAATTTAAAAATTGGTTGGGTTTCAACTTCAATAGATACCAATTTTCCAGATTTATCAAAAACAATTACAAAGAGATACAGTACAGGTATAAACGGAATTGATAGAACCGATTTTAATTGAGATATGGAAGAAAAAATTAAACTTAAAGAAGAAATTTGGAATCTGCATAGAAAGGCAGACCAACTTAGAAGTATGCATAATGCTATAAAAGATAATTATTCTTTTTGTTCAAAATTAATATTGGCTTATGTGACTGTTGGTTCGGCAATTACCGCAATGTTAATATTCGCAGATATTAGTAAAGATTTACAGTTTTGGATTGGAGTCATAGCTGCAAGTATTTTTATTATTGGTCTAATTCCTGCGACTTTCACTTTTGAAAGTAAAATATTAGAACGAAATCTCGCTTCTAAACAATGGGGAGAATGGATTCGTACAGCAAGCAATTTTTGTAATACTGAAATTGAAGTTTTGGAATTAACCGAATGTATTGAAAAGGAAAAAGCATTACTTGAGTCATATAAAAAAATAATGAATGACACTCCGACTATACCTGACAGATTATTTAATAAATTAAAGCAGAAACATTTACAAAAGATAGAAATTTCAAAGGCACTAGATAAAACACCGTTTAAAAGAATCTGTTCTATTAAAAAAGATTTGAGAAAAAACAATGAAAATCAATAAACACCAGTTGCCGGCATATAATGCTATATGCAATAAGGGTTTCAGTGGGTATTCAAGCATTCTGCTCCGCTCAAACTTTGGTATAGGTGGACAGGAAAGTAGCCCGCAATCCCTTAATGCATATAGCCTCAACCGTTGGCGATAATTATAAAAGACAGACCTAAACTATGGACATTAACCAAATTGACAATAAAAATTTAAAAAACTTTCCAGCAGGTTCAGATTGTGAAATAAACTGTCTGCACATTAAAATCAAAGACTTCAAACCGATAGTAAATGAATTTGAAACCTACATATCAGATACAAGTTGGATAAACAACTTAGATGAAATTTCAAAAAAGGTTTTTAAGGTAAATGCTGAAAAAACCATTAACAAAATCGTAACAGATATTATTGGTGGTATTACCACAACTGTTAATGAAGATATAGGAGAGTTTATAGTTTCATATTCCGCACAACTTGCTCTAGAAATTGAATATTCTCACCAAAGAATTCCATTAGCAGAACTGTTAAAAGAAAAAGTTTTAGGAAATCCTGGTTTTGACTTTCATACGATTAGTTCTAAAAATTTTTTAGTATTTGGAGAAGCAAAGTTTAGTTTAGATTCAACTCCAAGAGCAAGGGCTTTAAATCAAATTGAAGAGTTCATCGGAGATAGAGATAATGCTGAACTTAAGTGGTTAGAACCATTTTTAGACCCAACGACAAAAGCTAACATTATTAAAGATGAAAAGGGTTATGCAGCTGCATTTTCCTTAAATGGTGAGAAAATAATTACAATTTTGAATAATGCTTTAGCATCTGATCCAATTAAAGAGATTATAAAGCATAAGGAACTTTACATAATTGCAGTTGAATTATGTTAAGCGAAAACCTTTTTAATCAAACTATTGATTCTGAATTAATCAAAGAAATACTTTTTGATTTCCATAAAAACGGGCCTGTAAACAACAGCCACCTTGAAACACTTTCTTACTTAAAAAAATACAATCCAAAAGCGTTCAAAATCTATGAAGGTAAATTGATGTTTTTAATGGGACTCTTTTATAAAACTAGCGAACCTAACTCATTTATAGAAGCAATTTACAATGCATATGGACAGACCATAATCGAAGAAACTGGACATAACTTTACACCAGTTCAAGCCGATGCTTATAATTCAATTAAGAAGTATACTAACTTTTCATTTTCTGCTCCTACAAGTGCAGGTAAATCATATCTATTCCAAGAATTAATAAAGGAAACGAAAGGAGACATAATCATTGTGTTACCATCAAGGGCACTATTGTCGGAATATCTAATAAAAGTCAAAAAATTAGTATCAAATGAAACTCTAGTACTTCAATTTATCGAAATTGTAAATACTAAAAGAACTAAGAATAGAATCTATATCATAACGCCTGAAAGGGGTGAAGAGATTTTTAAAAATATGGGCAACCTGAATTTGGAACTTATCCTTTTAGATGAAGCTCAAATTTCTGAAGAAGGAATACGTGGAATGAAATTTGACTCATTGGTTAGACGTATTGATAAAAAATTAAACAATATTAAAAAGGTCTTTACACATCCTTTTGTATTAAATCCAGATGCTCAATTCAAAAAACATAATATCACAAACAATATTGACTCAGAAAATTACAACCAAAAAACAGTTGGCAAAATTTACATTGAGCATAGCAAAGGATTATTTAATTACTTTTCACCATTTGATGATAGAGTTAAAGAAAAAATTGCTGCTGGTGAAATTGTAAAAGACATTATTACTAATAACGGCACAGCACTAATTTACATTTCTAAAACAAAAATTTATGATGGATCATATATTGAAGAATTTTTGGAATATATTGATTTATGCCCTGAAATAACTGATAAAAGGAGCCTTTCTTATATTGACAAACTTGAACAATTTTTTGGCACTAAAGACGATAAGGAAAAGGTTTCTAATTTAATTTATCTTATGAAAAGAGGTATCGTTATCCATCACGGATCAATCCCCCTTAAAGCAAGGTTATTGATAGAAGAATTTGTGAATGGTCACCATGCTAGAATTTGCTTTTCAACTTCAACATTAATTCAAGGTATTAATATGCCTTTTGATATAGTTTGGGTTAATAACTTCAGGTTTACAGGAAATGATGACCAAAAAATTCTAGACCTTAAAAATTTGATTGGAAGAGCAGGCAGAACAACTATTGAAGACAACTTTTTTGACTATGGATATGTCATTGTGGAAAGTGTAAATAAGAAACTTTTTATAGACCGTTTAAATAAAGAATCGTCTCTATCAAATATTTCTAATTTGGACTTGAAAACAGATGTAAATAATGAGGATTTCATTGATATTGTTGATGCCATTAAAAATGACACGTTCAATTCAGAACTTCATTTAACAAATTCTCAAATTGAAAGAATTAAAGTATCAAGCATAGACGATGATGTGAAATTTATCTTAGATAATTTTTTAAACAATGAATTAAATCCATTAACAGTCAAAGAGTATTATCACTTAAAGGACTCAGTTAGAAAAAAAATAAAAAAATCCTTTGAAGCAATTTTCAAGGTTCATTTAAGAAGGCAAGAACTAACAAATGGGGAGAAAGGAGTACTAAGTGCATCTATTCCAATTTTGCTATGGTTAATTCAGGGGAAATCATTTGCTGAAATCATTTCCTTGCGCTACGCTTTTTTATCCGAGAAGGATTATATACGTAAACTTCGAAGACAATTAATAAGGAAAGAAATATCATTAAAGCAGTACAAGCAATTATTACAAGAAAAAGATGTAAGGTATTCATGTATTGCCAATGCCATTCCTGATATTAGTTTTAAAAAAGGTGCTTCTCTTTTCAAGGGTAACTTGTTAGATAATGACATTGATTTTGATAAAATCATTTATGATACTTATGATTACATTGATAAAGTATTATCTCTGTCGCTATCAAACCCAGTATCTAGTGTTTTTATATTGTACTTCCAAAAAACAAATGACATTAGAGCTAAAGTATTAAGTAATTATATAAAATATGGGACGAACAACGAAACTGAAATATGGCTTATAAAATATGGATTTAGTTTTGACGAAATTGAACAGCTTATTATGCATATTGAGAAAATAGATGAGACAGAGATAACTTTTAAAGACAGCGTAAGCGAATTTATTAAAGACTCTGACAATTTGAAATTAATTGAGAGATACTTATAAAATAACTACCGCCAACATAAAGTTATACGAAATCTCAAAAGCCCTAGTCCCCGACCAGGGCTTTTCTTTTACCTCACCAAATCCCTTGCAACTTCTCGTTTAATCTTTTTCAAAGTTGCAGCTAAATCCTGAAAATGGTGATCTTTTTCATTTACCGTTTTCAGTAAAATCAATGATTTTTGAAAAAGTTCTGGTTTTGTTTGGCATTT
>CAZHLZ010000167.1:1233-7855 GCA_964532475.1 uncultured Chitinophaga sp. | reverse complement strand
TTCACAATTTGAAAAGATGTAGTGGTACCTGCACTTGATAAGTGAGACAAAGGAATTGATTTATTTACAATTATTTGTTTGTAGCCAACAAATGAAGTATCGACCAATTCATGTGAAAAAATACCCATTGTCCATTTTAAATGGTGATTATTATTTCCAGTTGCAGCAGCATTAGAATTGGAATTAGATTTCCCATGAAAAATTGCCTGTGGCGCTCCTGTTCCTGTGTAAATGTTGTGAGTATTAAAATTGAGATTTAAGGTAGCTCCAGTTGTTGTTCCACCGCCATCGATCATTCCCGATGACCAACCTTCTCCGGGCATAAAGAGCGAAAGTTTGATACCATCACCCGTTTGTGCATCATTGTAATAGTCCTTTAAAAAGTATTCTGATTTGGCAAGAATAAATGGGGCAGGAGTGAAAAAGTCATAATTTGTTGCTACCTCAGTTGCATATCTTTTGTTGGTTGTTAAAGAATTCCATGTAAAGAAGTAATTTATCGTGTCGTTGAAAATACTGTGCGCTGGATTACCAATTGTATTTGGATCCTCATAAAGAGTAGAATCTAGCCAACCATCGTTTTTATTCGCATAAAATAAAAAATAATCTCCAGGTCCAAAAACATTATCGCCACCGTCAACCATATATATCGGTTGTTCCTTATCTCGTCCAAATAATTGAATGTTTCCTGAAGAAAATAACGACGTATTAACCCCACTATTTACTAAAGTTTGATGGTCAATTTTATAAACTCCTTCTCGGTAAATGTTGAATTTATAATATGTTTGGTCGTATTTAATCCATTCATTACCAAAAGTTTGGGCAAATGAACTTGTGGTGAAAATACCCAATAAAAAAGTAATTAATAGTAAATTTCTATTCATAGTATTACATTTTTGGTGCTGGTTTGTTTAATTTTATTCTCATTGAAATCACGTGCGAGTACAAGGCAACAGATGCATCTCCAATATCTGTAAATGCATAGTCCAAGTAAAAATTCTTGATGTTTACCCCAAAACCAATATTTGGTTGAATCGTTAAACTTTCTTTATCATCAAAATCTTTAATTTTTTGAATATTTCCAATTCCCATGCGCAATTGAACCAAATTTTTGAATCCAAATTCTAATCCCATGTATGGGTCGAAACTAAACGGTTTGGATTTTATTAATACATTTCGTTTTCCGTCCATTGTGATTGCCATGTCAAGTTCTCCCGCAAGATACAAACCTTTACTTCCTAAATCGTATTTTCCCTGTGAACCTAAAATTATGCGTGGAAGTGTTAATTCCAAGCCATTTTGAGGCAATTCATTCCCGGTTTTAACAAAAACTTCACGCATTTCATCGTTTAAATCGAATATCCAAGCATTAAATGTAGAAGTTACATCTCTCACCATTAAACCGTGCTTCCAATGTTTTCCTCGTTGAAATTGTGCTCCAGCGTCGATACCAAATCCCCAAGATTTTGCAAAATCTCCCACTTTTCGGTGAATAATTTTGAAAGAACCACCAACGTTTAAACCTTCAATTGGCATTTTGCGTGCATAAGAAAATAGAAATGCATAATCAGCAGCGGTAAAGGAAGTGATTTTATCATAATCGATTCTACCAGCGTTGTCAATTAATTGAGTTGTGTTTGGAATGTCATCTACTCCAAAACGGATAAATGAAAATCCTGCGGCACTATTAGAATCAATGGTTCTAGCCAAACCTAGATAATCATATTTTGCAATTCCAGCGAAATATTCGGAGTGCATGGCGCTTACTTCTAACCATTTATTGACCTTCATTAAACCTGCTGGATTCCAGTAACCTGCATTTGCACTTTCTGTGGATGCAATCACTGCATTGGAACGACCTAATGCGTCTGCACCAATTCCAATTTGAAGAAATTCATTCGAGTATTTTGGGGCAACTTTGTCTTCTTGTGAAAAACTAATTGTTGTAAAAAATAAGACCAAGAAGCTAAAAATCAGTTGTTTTGTCATGATTTGTTCAATGTGATTAAAAATAATTTTATACTTTAAACTCAAAAAATTCAAAAAAATTGTGTTCTTTGCACTAAAAATAACAAAGAAATTTGTTGCTAAAATAACGATTTTTTTTGTAAAAAAGTTTGTAAATGAATAAAAACACATTTTCAATGTTCAATATACCTAATCTATTGACAGCATCTAATATGTTGTGTGGAATTTTTTCAATTCTATTGTCGCTTAGTGGAAGAATTGATTTGGCGCCTTACCCCATATTTTTAGGAGCAGTATTTGACTTTTTGGATGGATTTGTAGCACGTCTATTAAAACAACAAGGCGAACTTGGAAAACAATTGGATTCATTGGCAGACGTGATTACATTTGGTTTAGCTCCAGGGATAATAATGATGGGAGTATTTGTTTATGTAATATTTCCTGATGTAATTAAATATAACGATATCCCTGAGGAAACTACACATTATTATAATGATTTTCTTAATTATAAAGATTCATTTTTGGCATCTTATAAAATGAAATCAATGAATTTTCTTTATGGAATTTCAAATTTTAGACTTTTCAGTTTTTTACCATTGTTAGCCTTCATAATCCCTGTGTTTTCTATGTTTCGTTTAGCGAAATTCAACTTAGACACGCGTCAATCTGAAAGCTTTATTGGAGTTCCAACACCGGCAAATACGATCTTCTTCTGCATGTTTCCTTTGATTTTAGCACAAGATTTCGCAGAGGGTTCAATTCAATTTCAGGTAAGGGAATTTATTATGCAAGTGTGGGTCTTGGTTCCAATTATTGTAATTATGTCCATTTTATTAATCTCTGAAATTCCACTTTTTTCCCTCAAATTCAAACACTTCAAATGGAAGGGAAACGAAATTAGATTTTTATTCTTAATAACTTGTTCATTACTTATTCCACTTACCTTGTATTGGTCTATGGGAATTATTGTAATTTTGTACCTGGTTTTATCCCTAATTGATAATTTTTTAAAAAGAAAACAATATGAAATTCAAAGCTGAAATCGATGTAATGCCATTAGACGCATTGTTGGATCCACAAGGAAAAGCAGTTTCAAACAGTATGAAAAATATTGGCTTGGCTGAAATAACAGGAGTTCGTGTTGGTCGTCATATACGTTTATTTGTTGAAGCTGATTCGAAAGAAATTGCCACAGAAAAAGTGGAAGACGCATGCAAAAAATTACTTTCCAATCAAATCATGGAAAGTTACGCCTTTGAAATAGAAGGAGTTTAAAGCCTAAATTTCTCTTTAGCTTTTACTTATCATTTTTGGTAAGCTATATTGCTATGCGAATACGTTAGTAGTTAAATTCACAAAAAACTTTTTGGGTTATAACTATTAAAACTTTTTACTTTCCTGACTTTTTAGGTTTAGAATCATAAAATATTGACATGAAAATTCTTGGAAAATCAATCATTGGATATGAAATTGGAGTAGAAAATAATCCTTCCTTCAAAACATTTAACGCTAGTTCAAATACCGAAAACGATTTTGAGATTTTCGAAGCATCCGATGTCGAAATAGAAGGTGCCGTTTCTAAAGCTGAAAAGAGTTTTATGGAGTTTTCGAGAACAACTTTTGCTGAGAGAGCAGAGTTTTTATTAAAAATTGCGGAAAATTTAGATCAAAATAGAGAAATTCTAAAAAAGTATTATTGTTTGGAATCTTCCTTACCTGAAGCTCGTGCTGAAATTGAATTAAATCGTACAATTTTTCAATTAAGAGAATTTGCAAGTTTCATTTCAAGTGAAAATTTCGCCATTTGTGCCGAAGAAAGTGAGGATTTTAACCGACTTCCAAGTCCTAAATTAAGTCTAAGAAAATTTTTAATTCCACTTGGACCAGTTGTTGTTTTTGGAGCGAGTAATTTCCCATTTGCTTATTCAACAATTGGAGGTGATGCTGCTTCTGCTTTGGCTGCTGGTTGTCCAGTGATAGTAAAAAGTCATCCGATGCACGCAGGAACAGGAGATTTGGTTGCTCAATTGGTAATTCAAGCTGCAAAATCATGCTCAATGCCCGATGGCATTTTTTCTAATTTGAATTCAAGTGGAATCGAACTTGGAAAGAAATTAATTTTAGACTCAAGAATTAAAGCGGTCGGTTTTACAGGCAGTTTAAAAGGTGGAATGGAAATTTTTCGTTTAACACAAAATCGGCCTGAACCTATTCCTGTTTTTGCAGAAATGGGAAGTGTAAATCCAATATTTTTGTTTGAATCAGCTTTTGAGGAAAATCAGCATTTAGTGCAATTAATTTCCAATTCAATTTCCTTGGGCGCTGGACAATTTTGTACCAATCCTGGATTGGTTTTTTTAGTGAAATCAGAGAAATCGGAACAATTTATTAAAAAATTAAGTATTTCATTACAAAATGTGGAAGAACAAGCCATGTTACACCCAACTATTTTTGCAAATTATCAAAAAAATAAGAATAAAATAATTTCAAATAAGGAAGTTTCTGTTCTTGTTGATGGACAAAGTTCGAAAATCAATCACATAAAACCAGTTTTGTGTAAAATTTCGAGTAAAAACTTTCTTCAAAATGAAGATTTACAAGAAGAAGTTTTTGGATCTTTTACCGTAATCGTTGAGGCAGAAAATGAGAAAGAATTTGCAAATCTAGCCACAAAACTAAAAGGACAATTGACCGGTTCCTTGTTTATAAATGAAAATGATTTTGAACGTAATGATTTGTTTATTAATTTATTACGACAAAAAGTTGGTCGACTTAATTTGAATTCTGTTCCAACAGGAGTAGAAGTATGTCAGGCGATGAATCATGGTGGTCCATTTCCTGCAACTTCGGATTCACGCTTCACCGCAGTGGGGAAAGATGCTATTTTCCGATTTTTGAGACCAATTACTTATCAAAATTTTTCACAAAATAGTACTAAAAAATTAAGAACTTAACTATCTTTGCTTAAAATTAATTTTAAAACTTGAGAATATGTCAGAATTTGAAGAAAAACCGAAGAAAAGTAATGCCAACGGAATTTATTTGCTAATAATAATTGTTTTATTGGCGGCTTTGGCTTACATGGCTTATCAAATTTCAACTAAAAATAAGGAAATCAATGCCTTGAAAAATGCAAATACTGAATTAGAAGCAGATATGCAAGGAATGAATGATATGTTGTCTTCGCGTGTTGCCGATGGAAGTATGACCAATGATTTGAAGAAAGATTTCATGAATATGTTAGAAATTTATGATCAATTAATTGAGAAAGATAAAACGAAATCTGACAGTTTGAATATTCAAAAACAAAAAATTCAAGGATTGTTAGATCAAATTAATCGCAATAAAAAACTTTCTGCAAGAGAGATTTTTACCTTGAAAAAAGAGAACGAAACCTTGCGTAACATCATGAAAGGTTATGTGAAACAAATTGATTCCTTGAATACATTAAATATTCAACTGACTTCCGATCTAACAACAAAAACTACTCAGTTAAATCAAACTTCAGCAGAAAGAGATCAATACAAAAACGAAGCGGAAACAAATGCTGCGCAAGTGAAAAAAGGTTCTAAATTGCAAGCATTCAGTTTTAGTTCTGGTGGTTTAAAATTGAAATTGAACAATTCAACTGAAGCGACAACGAAAGCAAAAAATTGTGTGCAAATAAAATCTAGTTTCACAATTTCTGAAAATCCTTTGACTCCTGCTGGAAGAAAAACTGTTTACATGCAAATCATTAACCCGGAGGGAAGAACCTTGCAAACAAAATCTTCTTATGTTGTAAATACTGATTTAGGAAGCATTGCATATTCTGATAGAAAAGAAATCGATTACAACAATCAAAGCATCGATTTGGCAATTTTTTACGACCTAGGTGGTGAAGAAGCAGTGAAAGGAAATTATAAAGTGAAAATTTTCTGTGATGGTCAGTTGATTGGTTCAGATAGTTTTACTTTGAAATAATTAATTTTTGGATTTTTGGATTTATAGATTATTCGATTTTTCGATAATCAGTCCAATAATCTAACAATCCAATAATCAAACAATCGAAAGGAAAAAATGGAAACATTAGAAAAAAGACAAATTCAATACGACAGAACTGGTTTTGAGGATCAGGAATTAGTTTCGATATATAAAGCAATTCTTAAACCTCGTTTGATTGAGGAAAAAATGTTGATTTTATTACGTCAAGGGAAAATCTCAAAATGGTTTTCAGGTTGGGGACAAGAAGGAATTTCTGTTGGAGCAGCTTTGGCAATGAATGACGATGAATATTTGTTTCCAATGCATCGTAATTTAGGAATTTTCACAACTCGTGGAATTCCGTTAAACAGACTTTTTGCGCAATTTCAAGGGAAAATGTCTGGTTTTACAAAAGGACGCGATCGTTCTTTTCATTTTGGTTCGAAAGAGCACAAGATTGTTGGAATGATATCGCATTTAGGTCCACAACTAGCCTTAGCAGATGGAGTTGCATTGGCATCTGTTTTAAATGATTCTAAAAAAGCTACTATTGTTTTTACAGGTGATGGCGGTGCAAGTGAAGGAGATTTTCACGAAGCATTGAATGTAGCTTCTGTTTGGGATTTACCAGTAATTTTTGCCATTGAAAACAATGCGTGGGGATTGTCAACTCCTAGTAATGAACAGTTTA
>CAZHLZ010000167.1:0-1223 GCA_964532475.1 uncultured Chitinophaga sp. | reverse complement strand
GGCATGGATGCATATCAAGTGGATGGAAATAATATTTTGGATGTAATTTCTACTATTCGCAAAATTGCAAGTTCAATTCGTCAAAAACCAAGACCATTTTTATTAGAATGTATGACTTTCAGAATGCGTGGTCATGAAGAAGCTTCGGGAACTAAATATTATCCAGAAGGAATTCAAGATGAATGGGCGAAAAAAGATCCAGTGACGAATTACGAAAAGTTTTTGAGAGAAATTTCAATTATCGATGATGCAAAAGTAGAAGAAATTACTGCTGAAATCAAAGCTGAAATTCAAGCTGGTCTAGATTTGGCTTTTGCTGAAGAAAATATTACTCCAAATACGGAGCAAGAATATGAAGATTTATTTGCACCTTACGAACAGCAAGTTGTCGCACCAAGTTCGAATAAAACAGAAAAGCGTTTTATTGATGCCATTCAAGATGGTTTACGACAATCGATGCAAAAACACAAAGATTTGGTAATAATGGGACAAGACATCGCTGAATACGGTGGAGTTTTTAAAATTACTGAGGGATTTGTAGAAGAATTTGGAAAAGGTCGCGTTAGAAATACACCAATTTGTGAATCAGCAATTGTTGGTGCAGGTTTAGGTTTATCCATTGCTGGAATGAAAGCTGTTGTTGAGATGCAATTTGCAGATTTTGTTACGTGCGGTTTTAATCAGATTGTGAATAATTTAGCGAAAATGCACTGGAGATGGGGTCAAAACGCAGATGTTGTTGTGAGAATGCCAACGGGAGCAGGCTCTGCCGCAGGACCATTTCACTCTCAAAGTAACGAAGCATGGTTTTTTCATACTCCAGGATTAAAAATTGTTTATCCAGCATTTCCTGAAGATGCAAAAGGTTTATTAGCCGCAGCGATTGAAGATCCAAATCCTGTCATGTATTTTGAGCACAAAAACTTGTATCGCTCCATTCGTGAAGATGTTTCAGATGATTATTTCACTGTTGAAATTGGGAAAGCAAGAACGGTTAAAGAAGGGGATGAAATTTCAATCATCACTTACGGAATGGGCGTTCATTGGGCATTAGATGCTGCGAAAAATCATCCAGAAATTTCAATGGATATTGTTGATTTGCGTACTTTGGCGCCTTTAGATACCGAAGCAATTTTTGCATCCGTTCGTAAAACAGGGAAAGTAATTGTATTACATGAAGATTCCTTAACAGGTGGAATAGGAGGGGAGTTGGTTTCTATCAT
>CAZHLZ010000166.1:0-7895 GCA_964532475.1 uncultured Chitinophaga sp. | reverse complement strand
CCCTATTTATTGGACGAAAACACTGAATCTTCTGCTTTGGTGAAAGATTTGAACTTCGAAGTTTTCACTAACAAAGAAGCGAAAAAAACATACTTATCAGCTCGATTTACACACAAAATCCCTCTGACGAAATTAAAACTTGACATTGAAAACGAGTTTGATTACCACCGTCAAGTATTGATTTATGGTTCGTTAGATAGTATTTCTGAAGATAAGTATGATCATGCTGAATTAATTTACTCAGATTTTTTAAATTCTGGCGATACAGCAAGTTTGAATTTAGATCAAATCTATGTTAAACACCTATTAATCGTAATCGAAAACAAGGACAATATTCCGCTAAAAATCAATAATTTATCCGCTTTTTACAAAAAAATATTCCTCACCGCACGCTTTGATTTTAAGGACAATTATTTTTTGTGTTATGGGAATGAATTTGCTGATTTCCCGGAATACGACTTGGATTATTTTAAGGATAAAATTCCATCCAAGTTGACAAATTTGACTTACGAAATTTTGGAAAATGAAATTAGCCCAACAGATTTGAGTAAAATCAAAGAAGAACCAACTCCAGCATGGCTATGGTTAAGTCTAAGTGGAATTGTACTTTTATTACTGTTGTTTACATTGAGGATGATGCGAAAAAAGGAGGGTTGAGTTGTGAATGATATTTGATAAATGTTGAATGATAAATGTTGCACTTCATTTCGACAGGCTCAATACAAAGCGACTTCGCTCAGTGTGAAAATGATGAATGTTGAATGATAAATTAAAATTATAAATGAGGCACTACGACATTTCAACAGGCTCAATAGATTGCAAGATCAGTATGACAATTACGCGTGTTAAGTAAAATTTTATTTCCCACAACGAATCATTTCTCGTTTCCCCGGAGGGCCAGCTAGTGTTTCAAGAGCAAAACCAACACTTTTCAAATCTCGTTTAACTTGACCTTTGGCACAATAAGTAACAAAAACTCCACCCGTTTTCAAAGCATCATAAAGTTTTTGAAAAAGTTCAATTGTCCACATTTCAGGCTGAACACGAGGTCCAAATGCATCGAAATAGATTAAATCCAAGGAATTTTCTGCTAAAACTACGTTTTCAAGTGTATTTTTCAGCTTCAATATTGAAAAATTATCTGAAATTGTTGTTTTTTCTTCCCAATTTGCCGCATGAATTTTCTCAAAATATACACTAGCATTTTTGTCTTCAAGGGAAGTGGTAAAATTTAGGTCAGCATATTCATCAACTTCCAAAGGAAAGGCTTCTAAACCGATATAATTAATTTTTAACTTCGATTTTTGACTTTCAAGACAAGTTAAAAGTGCATTTAATCCTGTGCCAAATCCAACTTCAAAAATCGTAATATCCTTATGGTCAGTAAATTGATGTAAACCATTTTTTATAAAAACATGCAATGCTTCCTGAATTGCTCCATGATGCGAATGGTAATATTCATTGATTTCGGGCATGAAAAAAGTGTGCGAACCGTCAGAAGTAATGTATTTTTCCTTTTTGAAATTCATAATCTTAATAAATTATTGTGCTAAATCTAAGAATAGATGAAATTGTAATTTGCTTTGAATATTAGAACTCAGCAAAAATATAAATAATTATTGCTTATTCACTTTACTATCAGAATTAATGTGGAGTACAAAGACATTCTTTTTATTAATTCATCCTAGGAATTTTATTTTTTTAACGATTTTTAAATATTTTTTTGAGGTAAATTGTTCAATAATTTCGATATTTGACATTGCAGTTTGAATCCAACTTTAATTCATTGTCGATTAAAACCTCAACGATTCGTGAGTTTAAATATAGATTGACTAAAAATTAGAAAATTATTGTATTAATTTAAAAAAATAACCATGAAATGTCCAACTTGTAATGTTAGCTTAGTAATGTCTGATCGAAATGGCATAGAAATCGATTACTGTCCAGATTGCCGAGGTGTTTGGCTGGATAGAGGAGAATTAGATAAAATTATTGAACGCTCCACTCAACACCTAAGTGGTTCAATAAAGAATGATTCAAACTACAAAAAAGACTACGACGAGAGAAAATATGACGAGAGAAAATATAAATCACACGACAGTGAATACTATCATAAAAAGAAAAAAGGATTTTTTGGTGAGTTATTTGATTTTTAGCTAGAATTTTGAATAATTCGTGAATTGAAATCAAAAAAATAATTGATTAAGGTATCACAAAAAATAATTATTTCGGTGCCAAACGGTACATGATGTAACCCATAATTCCGAACAAAACATTTGGAACCCAAACAGCAATTATTGGCGGAAAACCAACATTTTTTGCTGCCACCGTAGTGACTTGCATGGTGAAAATGTAAATAAAAACGAAAAGTAAACCTATCGCAATATTGATCCCGATTCCACCTCGTTTTTTTCTACTTGAAACAGCAATTCCCATCAAGGTCAACACATAAGTCGCGAAAGGCAATGATGTTCGCTGATGAAGCATAATTTCATAATCAGGAATTTTAGGATTTCCTTTTCTTTTCTCCATTTCAATGAATTTCTTCAACTCGGTGAAAGTCATTGTTTCAGCACGATTTTCTCGAATTGCCATTTCTTCAATGGTAAAATTAAAAACGGTATCTAAAACAATTCCACTTTGCAATTCATCTCGTGGGTTGCCAATTTTCCGAATGTAATAGTTGTTTAATTTCCATTTGTGAGTTCCACGAGTATTGATTGCAGTTTTCGCATGAATGTAGTGACTTGGCTTGCCATCTTTCGTCCAAATTTCAATTTTGAGGTCGTTTACAATGTTTTCGTCACTCAAATAACTCGTAAAATAAACGATTTTATTTCCAGGAAATTGAGCATGATAATTTTCTACAAACATCCGATCACGGTAATATTGTTCTTCAAAATCCAGTCGAATCTTATTTGATCGCGGAATGATAAAGTGATTGAGAAAGAGAGAAATAATTACCAAAATTGTGGAAGCGATAAAATACGGTTTTAAAATACGCGTAAATGGTTTTCCGCTGAACATTAAAGGAATAATTTCAGAATCTTGTGCCATTTTTGCTGTAAACCAAATTACCGAAAGAAAAATAATTAAGGCAGAAAAGGTATTTCCGTAATAAATGATGAAATTGACGTAATACTTGAAAATTATCCCCGAAATGGTGGCATTGTTATCAATAAATTCGCCCAAACGAGATGAAATATCAAAAACGGTAGAAAATAACATCACAACCCCCAACATAAAGAAGAATGTTGACAAGAATTTTTTGATGATGTATTTGTCTAGAATGCTCATTAATTAGTCAATTTACTAATTAGCTAATTAGCTAATTAAAGTCTGCGCCCCAATTTTTTCACCATTTCATCTTTCCAAGCAGCAAAAGTCCCATCGATAATTCGTCTTCTGGCTTCTTTCACTAGGGCTAAATAAAATGCTAAGTTATGAATCGTTGCAATTTGAATGCCTAAATATTCGTTCGCTTTGATTAAATGCCTCAAATATGCTTTGGTATACACTTTATCGACGTAGGCAGTTCCGTTTTCATCTAAAGGAGAAAAATCTGTTGCCCACTTTTCATTTTTGATATTGATTGTTCCTTCGCTGGTGTATAATAAGCCATGACGTGCATTTCTGGAAGGCATTACGCAGTCCATCATGTCCACTCCAAGAGCGATACTTTCCAAAATATTAATTGGCGTTCCCACTCCCATCAAATAACGAGGTTTATCTGTTGGCAAAATTGAACAAACCAAATCTGTCATTTCATACATGTCTTCTGCTGGTTCTCCCACAGATAATCCACCAATAGCATTTCCAATAGCATCGTGCGAAGCAATGGTTTCAGCAGATTCTTTTCTCAAATCTTTGTAGGTACTACCTTGAACAATTGGAAATAGAGCTTGCTGATATCCGTATTTTGGTTCCGTTTTGTCCATTTGCTCAAAACATCTTTTCAACCAACGGTGCGTCATGTGCATCGAACGTTTTGCATACCCATAATCACATGGATAAGGCGTACATTCATCAAAAGCCATGATGATATCACCACCAATGGAACGTTGAATGTCAATAGCTTTTTCAGGAGTAAAAAAATGATAACTTCCATCTAAATGCGACTGAAATTTTACACCTTCTTCCTTAATTTTGTTTGAACTCGACAAAGAATATACTTGATATCCACCACTATCCGTTAAAATTGGTCGTTCCCAACCCATAAATTGATGTAATCCTCCTGCTTTTTCCAAGACATTTGTTCCTGGACGTAAATATAAATGATAGGTATTTCCTAAAATAATTTGAGCTTCTACATCTTCACGAAGTTCTTGCTGATGAACTCCTTTCACGGAGCCAACTGTTCCAACAGGCATAAATATTGGAGTTTCGATTACTCCATGCTCTGTATGAAAGCTTCCAGCACGTGCTTTTGTTAGCTTATCTGTCTTATGTAAATCAAAGTGCATATCTTTGTTGATAAAAAATCTGCACAAAGATAAACTATTTACTAAAGCTTCTCATCTTTGCAGAAAGATATTCGTTAAAATTGTAGTCTGAAAAATGGAAATAGTACCAAGTTTTGAAATCAACATCGCATTTTACACATTTTGCATTTTTGCTTTGATGTTGTTTGTTCAGCTTTTATATATTTCCTTTATTTACATCCGTTTTGCCTTTTACAAGGAGAAAAATGTTCAAAATTTTGCGCAAACAGACAAAAATCTACCTTGGGTTTCCGTTGTAATTGCGGCTCGAAATGAATCCGATAATTTATACCATTTTTTACCTTTAATTTTAAATCAAAACTACCCTAATTTTGAGGTTGTTGTGGTAAATCACCAGTCGATTGACGATTCTTACAACGTACTCAACGCTTTCAAATTACAATATCCAACACGACTTAAAGTGGTTGAAGTAGAGCGAAGTAAACATTTGGGAACAGGAAAAAAATTCCCTTTATCGCTCGGAATAAAAGCTGCTTCGCATGAAATTTTGCTCCTAACAGATGCAGATTGTGCACCAGCAAGTGAAAATTGGATTTTTCAGATGGTTTCAAAATTTTCAGACAAAAAAGAATTGGTTCTTGGCTATGCACCCTACAAAATTGAATCAGGCTTTTTAAATAAAATCATTCGTTTGGACACCGCCATGATTGCCATGAATTATTTCTCCTTCGCCTTAGCAAAAATTCCATACATGGGAATTGGTAGAAACATGGCTTACACGAAAAAATTATTCAATTCCGTAAATGGATTTAAATCTCATTATTCTGTCATTTCGGGCGACGATGATTTATTCGTGCAAGAAACTGCCAAAAAGAAAAATTACTGCATTCAAGTAAATCCGGAGACATTTTGCGAATCGAAAGCTAAAAAAACTTGGTCAGATTGGGTTTTGCAAAAAACACGTCACTACACTACTTCTGGTAAATATCAAGTTATTAAAAAACTGTTGTTAGGAATATATCCTTTGACGCTGATTTTAGCATGGATTTCTTTTATATTTTTGGTAGTTGATAACGAGTATAGAATCTTTTCTGGAATTCTATTTGCGTTTATTTTACTAATAAAATGGTGGATTCAAGGAAAATGTTTGTTCAAATTAAACGCAAAAGGCTTTGTAGCTTTATTCCCGATTTTAGATTTGTTTTATGCATTTTTGATTCCTTGGATATTTTACACCTCAGACAAATCAAGAGTTTCTAAATGGAAATAAACGAAAATTTATCAGACAAGGCAAAATATGACTTAGCGCTCGTTGAATCAGCTTTAGCGGGAAGTCAATCTGCCTATGGTGAATTGATGGATCGTTACCGAGATTCGATTTATTACATGATGCAAAAAATGGTGAAAAACCAAGATGATGCTGACGATTTGACCATTGAAGCCTTCGGAAAAGCATTTAGTCGTTTGGATCAGTACACCCCAAATTTTGCATTTAGTACTTGGTTATTCAAAATTGCTTCCAATAATTGCATTGATTTTATGCGCAAAAAGCGGGTAAAAGTAACCTCCATGGACACAGGCTACACGACTGATAGTGGCGAAGTGATCTATTTTGATGCAAGTTCAAATACCCAAAACCCAGAAGAATCACTGATTCATTTACAGAAAGTAAAATTGATGCGTAACTTAGTTGAAAAACTAAAACCGCGTTACAGGGAATTAGTTGAATTGCGTTACTTCGATGAATTGAGTTACGAAGAAATTTCAGAAACCTTAAACCTGCCTTTAGGAACCGTAAAAGCGCAACTTTTTAGAGCCCGAGATTATTTGGCTATCATGATTGAGAACACGAAAGATACAATTTAATTTTTTGCCCCTATTTTTCTTAAATTGCAAACAGCTTTTAGATTGAAAGAATCATAAAGTATTTTCTTATAGGAGCTTTTTCCTGCTGTTCGCTGTATTTTTTAAAATTGGGCTTTCGAGAGCCTCAGACACCAATTATAAAAAGATGCCGCTTCCATCAGGGCTAGGGGATTGATGATTAGAATTCCACATTCTTTGTTAATTGATACTAAGATCTAAAAATCATAAGATTCCATCATCTAAAATCTTACAATGTTTATTGACTAGACTAGTGTCACTAAATAGATGCTGCTTCTGCAAAACTTTCAGTTTTAGGAAACAAAACGTTCTTTAAAAAAACTACCACAGAATGTTAGCGATTGTTTTTATTTCGTTCATAAATTTTATCAAATCTATCAGCAAGTTTTATATTATTGTCAGCCCAATCATTCATTAGGGAATGTTCTTGAAATGTAGACGTTGGAAGAAAATGCACATATACATCAGAAATAGCTTTTAAATCCTGTTGTTCAAGTCTTAATATGATTGAACTTATTTCTAAATTTAATTCTTCTGCATTTTTATACGAAGTCCAAAGGAAGTCAGAATCTTCCGTAATATTTTCTTTTACTGATCTTAAAATTTCAATAGCAATCTCTATATCGCGATTTGCATCGGCTTGATTTTTTTTCTTAAAGATATTCCAACTCATATATTATATTCATTTTTGCTTGGCTTTCAAATTTTTTATGAAAGTATTCAGTTTTAAAAATTCTATCCATTCCCAGGAAATGTTTTAATACTTTTTTTCGACCTGGTTTGTATAAAATATCAGGGTAAATTGAGTATTCCTTTCTTACGTTTTGAAAATAAGTTTTATATGTTTCTATATCATGTCCCAAAATGGAAAGGTCAGCATCTAAGAAATAAATAGTGTCAAAATCTGAGTTGTTTTCATGCTTTTTTGTTGCTAAAATTTGAGATTTGCAATTTTCGATAATTTCATTAGGGACATTAATCTGTTTCATTCTAGCATAAGCAAGTTCAGCACTTTTTTCTTCGTTGTCTGAATTCATTGCGTTATAAACTATGTCGTGATAGAATAAGGTAAATAATATTGTTTCCCAATTTTTGATTTTGTCTTTCACTTCGCAAAGTTGATTTTGCAAACTGTTTAAATGTGTTAGAGTATGATAGTATCTTTTTTTATCTGTATAATGAAATTCAATTTCTGTCCATAATTCATTTATCAAACTTGTATCGTCTGAATAGTTTGTCAAAAGTCTAATGAATGTTTCTTTTAACATGGTGTTTTTAAAAAAATTACGCCTAACTAACACCTTTCGTCTTCTGACCCTCCTTCAAAGCAATAAACACCGCACAAATGGCAAAAATTGGCATCGCAGCTTTGTCTGTATCTAAATAATTATTTAAGATTCCATGGAAAAAATAGGTCACCAAGGCTAAAATCATTCCTAAAATAAGGGTTCGCATTTCGTAATCCTTTTTATCGTAAGAATTGTAAAGTTTAATTCCCAAATAAAACATAGACGCCACTAAAACAAGCACACTGATTAAGCCAATAAAACCAGTTTCTGCAAGAGGTCC
>CAZHLZ010000165.1:0-7900 GCA_964532475.1 uncultured Chitinophaga sp. | reverse complement strand
AAAAAACTGAAACAGACTACTCAAATTTAGTTTATTCGTGTAAATCTTGCAATAATGCAAAAAGTAATAAATGGCCTACAAATAATGAAGATAAACCTCATGAGAATGATGAAGGGTTTATAGATCCTTGTGATGGTTTATATGATAAGCAATTTGAGAGATTGGTAAACGGACAGATTAGGCCAATCACCAATTTGGGTAAATGGATTTATAAAGAATTAAAATTGGCTAAACCACAGCATGAAATTATATACAATATTGAAGTATTAGATGCTGTAATAGATGAATTAGAAAATGAACTAAAAAAAATAGAAGCTATTGAAGATATAGCTGTGTACAAGAAAATCACAAATTTATTGCTAAAATACAGAAGTTATATTAAACAATTAGGAAGTCTCTAATGAAAACCACATTTAAATATTTAAGTCAGCACAGTCTAACAACCCCAAAGGATGTTGATAGACTTATTATTAGTGCTTTTTTAAGTGTGAATAATTTAATTCCAGTAAACAATACCCTTCTAAAAAGTTATTTTATTTGTGGCGCAGATGTTGAAGAATTAATTTCGAATATTAAAATTGATAAACCTAAATTTGGTTTTGAAGAATTAGTAGAATTGTTTGAATTTGTAATATCTCCTGCAGATAGGATAATCAATGGGGCAATTTATACACCGGAATATATTAGGAAATTTATAATTAAGGAAACATTTGGTAAAAAAACTGAAATTGAATCTAATTTTAAAATTTCGGATATAGCGTGTGGTTGTGGTGGGTTTTTATTCAACGCAGCTATAGAATTGAAAAATAAAACAAATCTCAGCTATGCTGATATTTTTAGAAATCACATTTTCGGATTAGATATTCAAGACTATTCAATCAATAGAACAAAACTATTACTTTCTTTACTTGCATTAGAATCTGGTGAAGATGAAGAAGTCTATGAGTTTAACCTTTTCCAAGGTGATTCACTTGATTTTGATTGGTCAGATAAAATTGAGACTTTTAACGGTTTTGATGTGATTTTAGGCAATCCACCTTATGTATGTGCAAGAAATCTTGACCTTGAAACTAAAGAGAAATTAAAAAAATGGGATGTTTGTAAAACAGGAAATTCCGATTTGTACATTCCTTTTTTTCAAATAGCAATTGAAAATTTATCTATAAATGGTATTCTTGGTTTTATTACCATGAATTCTTTTTTCAAAAGCTTAAATGGTAGAGCCTTACGAGATTATTTCCAGAGAAAAGAACTCAGTTTTAGTATTATTGATTTTGGAGCAGAGCAAGTCTTCAAGTCCAAAAACACATACACTTGTATCTGCTTAATTGAAAATAAAAATCAGTCTTTCATTTCTTACGCCTCTTCCTCAAGCTTGAACTTGAATAAAAAACAAACTTTTTCAAAAATAACTTATAACTCATTAAATTCATTCAAAGGTTGGAACTTGAAAGAAAACAAGGTAATATCTAAGATTGAATCAACTGGAATTCCTTTTGGCGATTTATATCAAACTAGACACGGAATTGCTACCTTAAAAAATGAGATTTATATTTTCAAACCTGTTGATGAAGATGAAAAATACTTTTATTTACAGAATGGTAGCTTGTTTCGTATTGAAAAGGGTATTTGTAAAGACATTTTAAATTCAAATAAATTAAGTAGAAGTGTTAATTTAAAAGATTTAAAAGAAAAAGTAATTTTCCCTTACGATAAGGGCAATAAACCTAAACTTTTAGCAGAAAATTTAGTAAAAGAACAATTTCCTGAAGCTTATAAATATTTGTCGCAAAAAAGGAAAATTTTAGAAAATAGAGATAAAGGAAATGGAAATTATGAAGATTGGTTTGCTTTCGGACGTACCCAATCTTTGGAGAAGATTAAGAATAAAATGTTTTTCCCTAAGTATTCTGACAGAACTCCAAGTTTCATTATTAATTCTGATGCTGATTTACTTTTCTACAATGGTTTAGCTGTAATTGGTGGTTCTGAAAGAGAAATGTTTTTACTTCGAAAAATTATGGAATCAAGCGTATTTTGGTTTTACATTAAAAGTACAAGTAAACCTTATTCATCAAATTATTACTCTTTAAATGGTAACTACATCAAAAATTTCGGCATTTACCCATTTAAAGAAGATGAAATTGATTACATTATTAGCGAAAGTAACAAAGAAAAATTAGATTCCTTTTTTGAATCGAAATACAATATTCAACTAACATAATCATTCATTTGATATGTAAAAAAAAACCTACTATATGGCATTATTTCAACAATCCGTAATTACCAAACATGTACAGTCTTTAGACAAAAAACTACTTGATCAAAAGTGGAATGATTTCACATCTATTTTTCACAATATTGAAAAACAAACCAATATCCGAAATAGTAAAGAAGAACAATATCAAGAGGGATTTTTAAGAGATTTGTTTGTACAAATTTTCGGATATACTATTAATCCCGAAACAAATTTCAATTTACTTACAGAACAAAAAAATCAAACCAATTCAAAAAAAGCAGATGGTGCCATCATAATAATTGACTCCAAGATTAAGGCAGTTATTGAATTAAAAGGAACAGACACAACTGATTTGGGTAAAATTGAAATACAGGCTTTCGGTTATAAGAACAATCAGCCGGAATGTGTTTATGTTATTACCTCCAATTTTGAAAAAATACGTTTTTATATAGAAAATGCAGTTGATTTCATTGAATTCAATTTATTTACATTAACTCGTGCAGATTTTGATTTATTGTATTGTTGTTTGTCATTTGAAAACATCAAAACAAATATTCCAAAGCATTTAAAAGATGAATCTGTTTCCAAAGAAAGTCAAATTACAAAACAACTTTATAAAGATTATTCAGAGTTTAAAAGGGCATTGTACAACAATTTAGTAGAAAAGAATCCAACAATTGACAAACTTTTAATTTTCAAGAAAACTCAAAAATTATTAGACCGCTTTTTATTTATTTTTTTTGCTGAAGACAGACAATTAGTTCCTACGAACCTCATCAGAAGAATAAATTTAGAATGGGAAAAATTGAGAGAAATGCGCGCTCCCTTTTCTTTGTATGATCGTTATAAAATGTATTTTGATGATTTAAATAAAGGTGCAAAAGTTACTTTACCCGCTTTCGGGAAAAAAACTGGTGATGCAATTACGGCTGAATTTGAAATTTTCGCTTACAATGGTGGCTTATTTTTGCCTGATGAGGTTTTAGATAATGTTCAAATTGATGATGATATTCTCCACAAACATTCCATAATTTTAAGCGATTACGATTTTGATAGTGATGTTGATGTTAATATTTTAGGTCATATTTTTGAAAATTCATTGAATGAAATAGATGAAATAAAATCAGAAATTGAAGGAAATATTGTTGACAAGACGAAGACCAAACGTAAAAAAGATGGTGTTTTCTACACGCCAAAATATATTACCAAATACATTGTAGATAATACCGTTGGAAAACTTTGTGAAGAAAAGAAAAATGAGTTTGGCATTATTGACGAAGAATTTTCAAAAGGTCGTAAAAATCGAAATAAAACAACAATTCAGAAATTAGATAAATCTTTACATGATTATCGCGATTGGTTATTGCAAATTACAATATGTGATCCTGCTTGTGGCTCAGGTGCTTTCCTAAATCAAGCCTTAGAATTTCTAATCAAAGAACACAAATACATTGACGAATTAGAATCACAATTATTAGGAACTTCAATTGGTTTCCCAGGTGCCGAATTACACATATTGGAAAATAATATTTATGGTGTCGATTTAAACGATGAATCAGTTGAAATTGCGAAACTTTCATTGTGGTTAAGAACTGCTCAAAAAGGTAGGAAGCTAAATTCACTAAATAACAATATCAAATGCGGAAACTCTTTAATTGATGATATCACTATTGCAGGTGATAAAGCTTTTTCGTGGGAAAAAGAATTTCCAGATGTTTTTGAAAAGGGCGGTTTTGATGCTGTAATTGGTAATCCGCCATACGTAAGAGTTCAAGGTTTAAAAGAACATTATTTTGAACTAACTAAATTTTATGAACAGAAATATAATTCTGCAAAAGGTAATTATGATATTTATGTCCTTTTTATAGAAAAGTCTTATGAATTAATAAATTCTAAAGGTGAAATTTCATATATTTTGCCTCACAAATTTTTGATTTCTGAGTTTGGGGATAGCATCAGAGGTTTTTTAAAAGAGAATAATAAAGTATTTTCGATTTTACATTTTGAGGAACATTTAGTATTTGAGGTAACAACCTATACCTGCATCCTGAATATCAATAAAAGGCAGAAAAATGAATTATTATTCAAAAACATAAATCCTTCTAAAATACTTGAAAATTTTAGTTGGGAAAAGGAAAGTTATGAAAATTTGAATAATGATAAATGGCATTTAAATAATAATTCGACTGCCAATATTTTCAAAAAAATAAATAAACAGAAAAATAAACTTGAAAATTTTTTAAATGTTTTCTCAGGAATTCAGACAAGCGGTGACAATATTTATATTATTGAAGGTGAAGAGAAAAATGGGTTTGTTCATGGATTTTCAAAAGAAACTCAAAATAATGTAATTATTGAAAGGGAAATTTTAAAGCCTATAATAAAAGGAAATAATATCAAAAGATATGGCAACGTTGAAAAGTATGGTTTCGTGATTTTTCCATATGAGTTTATTGATAATAAGCCTGTAATAATAACTGAACCAGTTTTAAAACAAAAATTTCCAAATTGTTACGCCTATTTATTAGAGAATGAAATAAAATTGAGAGCTCGTGAAAACGGAAAAATGAATAAAGAAGGTTGGTATTCATTTGTTTATCCAAAAAATTTATTTTTAAGTAATCAAATTAAACTAGTTTCTCCCGATATAACTTTTGGTTTAAATGTGACTAAAGATACAAATCCATTATGTCTAAAAAATGGAGCTTATGGTATTGAGTTAAAGAATGTTGATGTAAAATTTGAAAATTATTTGTTATGTATCTTAAATTCAAATTTACTTTGGTTCTATTTAAAATCTACAGGAAATGTTTTAAGAGGAGGATATTTTAGATTTAATACTCAGTTTATTAATCCTTTTCCAATACCAGATTTCCCTAAAAACTTATCAAAATTTGATGATAGTTCAAATAAGATGCTATCACTAAATGTTTCTTTTAATACAGTTTGTCACAAATTTTCTTCCTATTTCTCCAATCAATACAAAATAGAAAAATTATCAGGAAAATTAGAGAAATGGTACGAATTAGATTTTACTGATTTTATAAGGGAATTAAATAAGAGTGTCAAAACCTTTGGAGGAACTACTCTTACTAAAAAAGATGAGTTTGAGTGGATGGATTTATTTGAAGAAAACAAGAAAAAAGCATTAGAATTAAAATCCGAAATTGATAAAACTAATAAAGAAATTGATATAATGATTTATGAATTGTATGGCTTGAGTGAGGAAGAGATTAAAATAGTTGAAGCATGAATGAAAAAGAAATAATTGAATGCATCAACTTCTTCAATGAATTGAGTGTCACATTAGATGATGTTACAAATGCACAAGAAAAAGAAGATGGTTATAAAATTGTAATTGCTACATACAAATTCAAAGATGAATTATACACAACTAAACGTTTGTATTACAGAGATGCTAAGCTCCAACATGCTGTTCACAATCTACCTGCTTTGGAAAACTATTTTGGCAGCCCTATCTATTGGCTCGATATCGTTCATCACGATTGGCCACATGGTAAAGGAGCAGAAATAGAGCAAACAGTTATTGATGACATGATTGAGGGCGATAATGTTGCTTTTAAGACCTTCCTGAAAAGTATTGCCAATAATAAAAAAACAGGTTTTATGCAACAATTGACAATCGATGGTAGAGGTCAGCAATACGGCTTTAATTTATGTAATAATAACCACTGGCATGATATCATTTTTCTTTTACAAAAAACCATATCTAATAAAGGAAATAGTATTCCTAAAGAATATTTCAGTCCTTTAGTATTTAAATGGATAGGTGAGAATCCAAATAAGGTTAGACAAAGTTTAAGTCCTCATTTCGGAAATAGAATGATAATTTCAGAACTTCAGCAAAACATTAAAAAAATGGAAAATATGTTAGACATTAATAACACAATCAAAATACTTAAATCAAAAAAACAAATTATTTTACAAGGACCTCCAGGAACTGGAAAAACAAGATTGGCAAAAGAAATTGCAAAGCAATTGGTTGGTGAAATCGGTTTTGATATCCCTTTTAGCGAAATTAGAAAGGCTTTGACGGTTGGAATGCAAATCCCCAATGCAAGTGGCGTAGAGAATTACTATACTATTAAAGAAGTGAAAGATAATAGTGTTGTTTTAGTTTCAGAAAGAGCCTCTCAAGACTGGGAGCCTACTTATAAGCAAATTGTATTCAAATACAATCAATTACAGCAAGGGTTTAAACCAGAAAATCAAAAGAACTTGCACCCTTATGAATTAGCTGTTGCACTTTATTTATTCAATAATAAGTCGCTTATTTTTCAAGAGACAAAGGCATACCAATTAATTCAATTTCATCCATCCTATACCTACGAAGATTTTGTGCGTGGTATAACTGTCAAAAACAACGACAAAGGTCAAATAGAGTATAGAACAGAAGATAAAATACTTGCTAAAACAGCTGCTTCTGCACACAAGAACTACACAGATAGCAAAAAAGAGAGTTCCATAGTTTCAGAAGAAAACTGGCTTTTAGAACAATTTGAGGATTTTAAAGATTTCGTTATAGACGGGATTAGCGAAAATGCTGAAGGTAAATTTGAATTAAATGAAACGTGTAATGTCATTGCAGTTGAAGATGATGCCTTTAGATATACAGGTAATTCTTGGAAGAATGAGTTTCGCATGAAATATGCCGATCTTTTGGCTTTGTTTTCTAATGAGTTCATTGGCTAGAACTCATGCAACCTATTATAAATTTATGCTTGATCATTTCGGAACATTTATGGAGGGCAAAGAAGCGCCATTGGATGATATTGAAAAAATTCAAGAAAAGAGCTTTGTTTTAATTATTGATGAAATAAATAGAGCCAATTTATCAAGTGTTCTTGGCGAATTGATATATGCATTGGAATATAGAGGCAAACCAGTTGAAAGTATGTATGCAATTGATGAAAAGAACTCAATTGTTCTTCCCCCTAATCTTTACATTATTGGAACAATGAATACTGCTGATAGAAGTGTAGGTCAAATTGATTACGCCATTCGAAGAAGATTTGCTTTTATTGATGTATTGCCAAAAATTCTTGATAACGATGCGTTGAATAAAGGTCGCAAAACAACAGATTCTGAATTAAAATTTGCAAAGGACTCATTTATTAAAGTGGCAAAATTATTTGTTAAAAATGAGAATTTAGATGATAGAGTGTTAATTCCGTCCGAACATTTATCTGAAGAATTTAAACCGAAAGATGTTTGGTTAGGACACAGTTATTTTATTCTTGAAAAAGAGGGTGATTTTGAAGTGAAATTAAATTATGAAATAAAGCCAATCCTTGAAGAATATATTAAAGATGGTATTCTTAAAGAGTCCGCTCAAACAGAAATAGATCAATTTTAAGTGGTAGTTCTTAGCGAACATAATAGTTTTCAAAAGGATAAAAATCCAATTATTCTTTCGGAAGAAGAACGTGCAATTCTCAATGATGAAAATTATGAGCGGCTGTTTAAACGTGAGAAAGATGAGCAGCTTTGTTATTCCTTAAAGTACGATGAGTTAAATAGCGAGTATGTATTTGATTCAACTTACATGATTGGTATTGATTGGATTATTGAAAGAAAAATACCTATTTACGTTAAGCCAAAATTGAATAAAGGAACGAAAGAAATAGACTACTTGTCCAT
>CAZHLZ010000164.1:7279-7928 GCA_964532475.1 uncultured Chitinophaga sp. | reverse complement strand
ATCAATGCCTTTTAAATGGGAACGTAATACAACATTAGTAGGATCTTTTACAGCTATTGCTCCACATTATGCATTTAGAAATTATGGATATGCAGGCCAAACAAGGATGTTTGGTCTTGGCTATTACATTCGTTCAGGATATTTGTATTCAGATTTTTTAATTGAAACAGGAAAAGTTGGTTTTGCTTCATCAGCTGTTGAAAAACAAACCATTAATAACTATGAACCAGGACCTTTTTTTAAAGTTGACAAGGAGCAAAGTGAATTAGCTGGACAGTATTCTGTAAATCGTTTTTATGGCCGTTTTGGTATCGACTTGTTTGAAATTTTAGCTAGACCAGAAGCAGGAGTAGGAATTAATGATACAAAATTTACACGTTGGGCAATCGGACTTGGTTTAGGATATGCTCAAATCAAAGGTTTAAAATATGAAAAAGCTGATGGACTGCAACGTGCTGACGAAGCGTTTAATGCTGATCTTACACTTTTAACAAGTTCACGAAATCATGCTAAATTTGGTGAAAGTGGTGCTTTTTTTACTTTTTACACTAGCATTGAAGCTGGAGCGTTGGTTTTTACAATCGAGTCGTCTCGATATTTTAGAGCGAATTTAGCAAACACTACAAATTTTTCTGTAGCTTATTTGTTT
>CAZHLZ010000164.1:0-7269 GCA_964532475.1 uncultured Chitinophaga sp. | reverse complement strand
GTTTTCTCAAGAAGTATAGAGTTATTAAGTCATATAAAAAGAAGTCAGAGCAATGAAAATAGTTAGCTTACTTTTAATAGTATTTTACACATCATTTGGTTTTTCTCAAGGAAAATTAATGTTTGATGTTACAGCCGGTAAGGAAGTTGATATGAATACAGCATATTACCCATATACATTTTCTTCAATTTTGAAAACTGGACCAGTATTTTTTGAAGGGAAATACCATTATAATAATGTAATTCGGACTGAAAATCAATTCATTCTTGAAAAAGAATCGTTTGGAGGTAAAATTGGTTTTTTCACTAGTTCAACATTAGAAAATGGAGACTCAAGATTTGGTTTTAGTGTTGGATTTAGTCAAAATGAATTAATCAAACGTGTTTCGATAGAAGATAAAAATCTATTCCCATATGAATATCAAGGTTCAAGTAGTGAATTAAATAAAATTTATGTTGGTTATCAAACACATGTATATTCCTTAGGTTTTAAAGTAATTTCATTTTCCAAAGATAGAAGTACTAAAATGGACAACTTTGCAGATGAATTTGATATGAAATTTCTAAAAAACAAGAATCTTTCAACTGTTATTAAGCTTGATTTTGATGTTTTATTTGCTACTAAAATTGAACAGGATTCAACAATTTTATTCTCTCCATATGGCTTTTTTATTCCAAAAGAACTCCAACTACGAGATGGGCTAGTTAAGAAAGCTAGAATGGGTGTTTTGATAAGAATGATGTATACGCCATACACAAAAATTGGTTTTTCAGCAGAATTTGGTTTAATTCCTGGATTAAAATTTAATAATGGGACTGAAAATGGGGTTAATTTAACTACAAAATTTGGCGCTCACTTGAATTTCAACTATTTATCTTCAAAACGACAAAAATGAAAAACCTTCATTATCTAATTTTTGCAAGCTTGATCATTACATTTTATTCATGTAAGAAAAATCAAGAACACCTGATTTCCAAGGAAGTTGGAGAAGATATTTATCTGATAACAAGTGATATTCAAAGTATTTTGTATTCTCAAGCTTTGTTAGATCGATTTGCGTTAGAACAATTTTCTTTTACAACAAATTGTTTGAATTTCACTAGTGATACCACAGCAAGTACAGTTACACACGTATTCCAATTTCAAAAATCAGGTTATTGTGATTTTTATCAAGATTCTACTAAAGGAACAATTAGTATGTCTTATAATTTAAATTATGGCTCTGTCATGGATACTATATTACTTAATTATGAAAATTTTAGATCCAATGGTCATTATTACAACGGAACAATAAAGGTTTTCTTGACTTCCTTTTTAAATTCAAATGCCTATGATTTTAAAGTGATTGTAGATGATTTAATTGTAACTAAAAAAAATGAAAGTTATTCACTTGAAGGTAATTTTACTCGATCTTATTACGATAAAAGCTATCACACCAATGGAGAATTGTTTGCTCAATTGGAAGGTGAAAAAATTCAGGCAAAAATTAAAGAAACACTTGTAAGCGATGGTGATTATTCTTTCTACAATTACTTATTCAACAATTATTTTGATTCAGGAATTTTAGAGATTCCACTACTTGAACATAGTTATTCTGTTCACTTTGGAGTGAATTCCAGTTACTCAGACAAAGCAATTTGTATAGACGAAACTGGTTACAGGTACATAATTGATTTAAGTATCTTGTAATCAATCGTTTGAATTCAAAAGTAGGCTTCTGATTTTGACAGCTTTTTCAAAGTGATCAAATTGATTTTCCTCAATCCACCAGCGTGCTACCTCCATTAGTTCTTTCGGATTACTATTTTTATTTTCAAAAAAAGCATAAAAAGACAATCCAACATTTTCTCCACTCTTTGCGATTTTTGCGTCGCAAACACGAATGATTTTATCTTGCATCAATTTATTTAGGGACATTCTGATCTTTAAATATTTATTTAGGCTTATTTCAAATATTTTTCCAATTCAAATATTTTAAAACTAATTACTGTGCCATCCATTGACATGCAAGCTGCAGATAAGCCATAAGTGACATTGAAATTTATATCATCACCTGATACAGTTATTCCAACATCATCAATGGAGTATTTTTGCAGTTCAAATCCTTCAAAACAATTTTCAGAATCTTCAGAATTAGCAGCATTATGGTAATCAAAAGCAATAAGTTTATTCAATTTTTCTTCCAATTCACTGATTTTGGAATTGAAAAAGGCTGAATTTTTTATTTTTGAAAACTTTCCCTTGCTATTTTTTTGGTACAATTCATAAGTATACGAATATCTACCCTTATAATCTGCTTCAGCAATACTCACAAATTGAAAGTGTTTGTAATTACATTTTTTTATGATGCTTGAATCTTCACTTCCTTGTACTGCAGCAACTTTTTCATTGCACGTAAAAACAGGCTTTAATTCATCACTAATTTCTAAAAGTTCCTTTTTATCATCCTTAGAACTTGTACATGAAAGCAAAAATGCGAACAATAAAATGCTGTAACAATTTGATTTCATAACTTCTCCTTGGAAATCATTTCACCTTTGGAATTTATGTAGTACCAATCTTCGCTCTCACAAGATTCGTATTCACCTTCTTGAACCATTTTACAATTCTCGGTAACTTTGGCGATTCCATCCTGAAAAGGAAAGGCGCACATAAATTTTGCATCGATAACAATTTTCCCAGTTTTAGCATCAGCAAAACCAATTTTATCACCCTTTTTTATTCTAAAAAATCCTTCTGAAACATAATCGGGACCATTATCGTAATTAAAAACTTCATACAATTCCTTTTCTTCACGATCAATTCCAATGAATTTAGAATTATCCTTCAAAACGATGGCATAAGTTTTAAATGTATCACTTAAACATGCATCATACTTCCCCGCAGGAATAATTATTTCTCCTTCAATATTCTTATATCCCGATTTTTCGGTTTTTTCATCAGTGAATGAAATTAAAAATTCGTCCTTCTCTTTAGTTGTGCTGCAAGCAAAAAGAAGAATTCCAACTGCAAAAAATAGTGTTGTTTTAATCATAATTCGTTTTTCTTATTTCATCTAAACAAAATTTAGACCTAAAAAAAGCAAATACTGCTTTTCATTTTTTTTAAGTCTCGAACAAATATATGATAATTTATTAAAATAAATACGATAATTTTGAAATCAAAAGAAAAAATATGTTTCAAAGAATTTTATTTTTAGTGATCATAGGCCAAACTAGTTTGCTTTATGGTCAAAGTCAATATACTAATATTCAACTTCCTAAACCAAAAAAATCAAAATATTATTACGATCAATGCGAGCCATCAATCGCGATAAATCAGCAAAACACAAAACAATTGGTCGTTGGAAGTATCATTGATAGTTACTATTTTTCAACAGATGGCGGAAATTCTTGGAAAAGTAAACGAATTAAATCAAAATATGGAGTTTGGGGAGATCCTGTTTTAATGTTTGATAAACATCAGGCAGTTTACTACTTTCATTTAGCAAAGTACAAAGGAGTTTTTATCGATAGAATTGTCTCCCAAAGAGCAGATAGTTTAAATCAGAAATTCTCAAAAGGAACTTGTCCTAAACCCAATGGCAAAAAAGCTCAAGATAAACATTGGGTAGCCTACGATAACAAGCTGGATATCATCTATCTAACTTGGACACAATTTGATAAATACGATTCAAAAAACCCCTTAGACTCAAGTGTGATTTTATTCTCAAAATCAACTAATCATGGTGAAACGTGGTCTGATCCAATTAGAATTTCAAAATTCGCTGGAGACTGCGTAGATTCCGATAATACTGTTGAAGGTGCGGTTCCAACAGTTGGACCAAATAGTGAAATTTATGTTTGTTGGACAGGTCCAAAAGGATTGTGTTTTCAAAAATCAATGGATCAAGGAAAAACCTGGTTGAAAGAAGAGCAAATTATTCAAAAACATGAAGGAGGTTGGGACATTAAAGTACCTGGAATTAATCGCTGTAATGGATTACCAATTTTGAGTTGCGACACCTCTCAATCTGAATTTAGAGGAAGAATTTATTTGAATTGGGCAGATCAAAGAAATGGAAGTACTGACACAGATATTTTTATGAAATATTCTGATAATCAAGGTGAAACTTGGTCGGAAGACATAAAGGTAAACCAAGATTCAAGTAAAAAGCAGCAATTTTTCACCTGGATGACTTTGGATCAAAGTAATGGTAAAATCTATTTTGTATATTTCGATAGAAGAAATTACACAGACAACAAAACGGATGTTTACCTCGCCTCATCAGAAGACGGTGGAAAAACATTTAAGGAAAGGAGAATTTCAAATTCACCATTTATTCCCAATGAAAAAATATTTTTTGGTGACTACAATAATATTGCCGCTCATAATGGCGTAATTAGACCCGTTTGGCCTCGCATGGATGCAGGAAAAATAAGCCTTTGGACTGCAATTATTAATGATTAATCTTCTGCCAATACAATTATTTTATCCTCAGAATTAAATGTTAAAACTTTAGATTTGGCAGGATTTACATATACGCCGTACGCTTTGGAATTATCAAAACTTTCGGATGCAATGCGATACCCAATAGCTGTTTGCCCTTTTCTTTTTGCACTTTCTAAAATGGAATAAAAATCTGTCTCCACTCCTATTTTTATGTATTCAGAAATTGGTTTCAAGTAAATTTCACTTCCATCAGCATTGAATAAATCCTCAAAAACTCGCATAAGATGCTTATTTTCAGAAACTTGAGACATCAACAAGCTAATTAACTTATCGCTAACGACAAAATCATCTGCTTTTGTTACTTCGGCTAGATCACGGTTTTTCATGTCCAACATTTCACTGACAATTTTTATGTCTTTACCAGTTTCTTCCATGATTCTTCTGATATGTAAGAGAGAAATTAATGTTTGAGCATCTGCATCTTGCAAGTCCATTTCTGCCTTATAACACAATAATTGAACACTGTCATAAGAAGTAACATCAAGTGAATCAATCACTTCGCGCGCACTTGTATCTGCCTGTTCGAATTCAAGTTTGATGTTTTTAAGTCCGCTTGCAATTTCTAAAATTAAATCTTTATCTGTTTCAAAAGTGGAAACTACTTTCATGTAAGAATTTGCACCTACATAATTGTCCATTTCTTTCAAAATAACCAAGGCTCTTCTATTCCAGCCTAACATCAAAATTCGCTCTGATTTAGGTCCTTCTGATTCATTGTGTACCAAAACAGTTTCATCAAACGAAGCACTAGAAGTCGATTTCAAAACCAACGTATCATCATCCTCCGTAATTGCAATAATTTTATCTCCAGCCTTTAAAATATAATCCATTTCTGGGTTATTTCTTACAGTGTTGTCAGCAAATTGCAGTCCAATAACAGCTGAGTCTTCGTACGCAGCAATGACATCACCGTAACTTTTTCCAATTAATGCTTTCTCTTCTTTGAAGTAAATTTCTGCCCCATCAAAATCCATTAATTCAGTATAAACGATGCTCAAACCACTTTGTCTTGACGTTTGAACCATTATTTTTCCAATAACATCATCTGTTAAAATAATTTCAACTTCCTCTTTACCAACCATTTTCGCTACTTCCACATTTCGCTCATCATTCATTTCTGCGATAATGTGATAGGCTTCTTTCCTCCTATTTGGATTATTGGTAATCGCTAAAATTGTTTTAATTGTCAAAGGATCAGGATTTTCAATTTCAGGAGCTAAAATAATGATTGATTTACATGCTTGTGGATTCGCAATATCCAAATCTTGCATATCATTTGGATTTCCTCTTCTACAAATAATTTTCGCATTCTTCAAATCAGCAATTTTAGAGCGAATTTCATCTTCCATTTCAACTTTATCCACATCAGCCAAAATGACAATTCTCGGCTTCTTTTGATTTTCATTAGCTAAAACTAATTCAGAAATGATCGTGAAAATTTTTGAAGACCAACCTAAAATTAAAGTGTGATTTTCTTCAATCACAAAACTTTTGCCCTTACTTAAATCTTCTAATTTATTGTTGATGCCATTAGATAAAACCCCAATTAATGCAGAAAATATGAAAATCCCACTAAAAGTCACAATCAATCCAACTAATCTGTATGGCCAACCTGAATCTCCTCCAACTGTCCCCGCATCCATGGTACGCATTAAACTTTGCCAAATCCCTTCAATAAAACCAAGAGACTCCTCTCCTTCTGGGGAAATCTGACTAAAATACAAGAAACTTGCAGCGATCAAGACAACAATTAGTGAAATAATTCCCAACAGCGACATCATTGCCACTGGACCTTTACTCATCAGATTATCAAATTTATACCTAAATTTTTGAGAAAAACTTACTTTTTTCATACTTTATTATTTTGTTGCCTAAATTAATCAAAATTGTTAAAAACATTTTATTTTACCTTAAACTTTTTACTAAACGATTACTAAACACTTTTTAAATTGCAATTTTTTCCCTAAATTTGTATTCTTAATTAGTTAATATGCAATCAATTTCAGGAAATATCGTTGACGTAATCAACAAAACAATAAAAAAAGGAACCATTTATTTTGATTCAAAAATTCAGAAAATAGAATACGGAAATGTTGAATCGGAAACTTTTATTATTCCAGGATTTGTAGATGCTCACGTTCATGTGGAAAGTTCCATGTTAATTCCCTCTGAATTTGCTCGTTTAGCTGTTTTACATGGTACGGTGGCAACAATTTCTGACCCACATGAAATTGGAAATGTACTTGGAAAAGAGGGTGTTCGATTTATGATTGACAATGGTAAAAAAACTCCATTTAAATTCTATTTTGGTGCTCCTTCTTGCGTACCTGCAACTAATTTTGAATCAGCGGGGGCAACAATCACTCCTTCCGATATTCGTGAGATTTTATCTTGGCCAGAGGTAAATTATTTAGCTGAAATGATGAATTATCCTGGAGTTTATTTCGAAGACAAAGATGTGATGGAAAAAATAGCTATTGCAAAAGAATTAGGAAAAGTAATTGATGGACATTTGCCCGGAATTCGTGGTGAAATGTGCAAAAAATATGTAGAAACTGGAATTTCCACAGACCACGAATGTTTTGGCTTAGAAGAAGCGCTAGAAAAAATTTCCTACGGAATGAAAATCATCATTCGAGAAGGTTCTGCTGCAAAAAACTTTGAAGCTTTGTGGCCTATTATTGATCAACATCCAGAAATGGTCATGTTTTGTTCTGACGACAAGCATCCAAATGATTTGGTGGTTTCACATATAAATAATATTGCCAAACGAGCAAT
>CAZHLZ010000163.1:0-7931 GCA_964532475.1 uncultured Chitinophaga sp. | reverse complement strand
TTGTAGCTTACAACAATACCGAAATCGAAAAGGTAGAAGAGTTATACAAACAATTATTGAAGGAAAAAGACGAAGTGATTAAATTGCTGAAGGAAAAGTAGATTATTAGACTATAGACTTAAGACAAAAGACCTAGGACTTTAGATTTTTGCGAGAAAATAAAATCAGCGCCTATCTGCTTTAATATCCTCCTCTCCCGAAAGCCATCAGGGATTGCATTTAAAACTACTTTCAATCTGTGGAACAACTAATTACTTCCCCACAAAATCTTTCAAATAAAATGGTTCAAAATAGGCCAAGTCAACATATTCGCTTTTTTGAAATTTTTCGAAAGCAATTTTTACTTGTCCAATCGCTGAGGATAAAATTGTTGAATCAATTGTGATTTCTCGTGATGACCATATTTCTCTTAATTTTTCTGCACCGTCGCCACAGGCAATAAAAGGTTCAAATTGAGCGTAACTGTCTTCATCAATGATGTCAGCTGAGATTTCCTTGAGCAAAGTTCCTCCAGAGGAATAAATGCTAGAAAAAACTTCCATTCTACGTGCATCTATCATTGGGATGATAGTTTTTTCGGGATGTTTTTCACATGCAATTTCATAGATACACTGCAAAGAATCAATAGCAATAAGCGGAATATTTAGTGCATAACACAAGCCTTTTGCAACTGAAACTCCAATTCTTAAGCCTGTGTATGATCCTGGCCCAGAGGAAATTGAAATTGCAGCTAGTTCTTTTGCAGAAATTTTTTCTTGCTTCAAAACCTCTTCAATGAATAAGGTCAAATTTTCACCGTGGGAAAAATTATCCTCGGTAATTTCTTTTACTTGTTTTAATTTCCCCTCAAAAGATAAGGCAACGGAACATGCTTTGGTAGCACTTTCAAGATGTAAAATGTAAGACATAAATTAAAGTTGTGATGCTTTGAATTTTTTGCAGGGATCGTGTTCTAATTTTAGCTTTTTTCCTACCGTGTAAAATTTTCTTTTTTCTTTGTACCATGTGTAGGCTAAATCAAGAGCAACAGTTTGTGTTTCTCCATTTTTGTCGACATATTCAACAATTACCTCATAATAATTTTCGTAATTCGTGAATTTTGCATAAACCTTAGTTGGTTTAATTAGCAAACCACGTTCATTTTCACAACAACCACAGTAAAGGTAAATGACTTCTTGGGTAGAAATGAATTCCTTTGCTTTTTCAGCATCTTCCTTGGATATATAAGCTAATTGATCTGCAAAAGTCGAACTTACAAAGGCTAGGAAAAAGAACAACAAAAGAGCTAGTTTTTTCATAAAAATCAATTTAAAATTTCAAGTTTAAAACCTATTCCGTGGATATTTGAAATTTGAATTTTTTCATCCTCTGAGAAATATTTTCTCAATTTTGTAATGAAAACATCCAAACTTCTTCCAATAAAATAATCTTCCTGTCCCCAAACTGCATTCATAACAATTTCACGAGAAACAACTTGATTTTTGAATTTACACAAAATAGCTAAAATTTGAGCTTCTTTTTTGGTTAAAGATTTTTCAAAATTAGGATGGGTAAGTTTGTAGTTCTCTGTGTCAAAAATATAAGTACTTAAATTAATGATTTTGTCGTTTACTTCTTCTTCCACAATATTTACTCGCTTCAATAAGGATTTTATTCGAAGCAAAAGTTCTTGAAAATCAAATGGTTTAGTGAGGTAATCATCGCCTCCAATCTTAAATCCTTCAATTTTATCTTCCGTCATTGATTTTGCTGTAAGAAATAAAATTGGAATTTCTTTATCGATGTTTCGAATATCTTTTGCCAAAGAGAAACCATCTTTTTTTGGCATCATGACATCAAAAATGCACAAATGAAATTTATCTTGATTAAATTTTTGAAAAGCTTCAGAACCATCTAATGCAAGTGTGACAGAATATCCTTCACTTTTTAATTGATCAGAAACAACAAAACCTAAATTTGTATCATCTTCAGCTAATAATATTTTCGCTTTCATGTGTAAGAAAGATTAATTTTTAAAATCGGATTGAAAGTTAGTGATTTTTTTTGAATTGACAGAAATGGGATTGCCATAAAAATGAACGAGAGCTTAAAACTGGCGTTCTAAACTCTCGTTACACTAATCAACCTAACCTACTACTACTGATGCAAATTTAAGTAGTTTTTGTATACCAGCAATGATTTTTTTTATCTTTTTGCCATAAAGCTAATTTTTGTCGATTAACTGTTTTTTTTTTAATATTAAATTGAAATTAATCTTTTTGTTTTGTGATTAATACATTTGTTCCCGCTTTAATTTTAATAAATTAATCATTTTTTCTTACCTTCGTGAAAATTAATTTTGGCATGAATAAGATTTTAATCATTGACGACGAGCAGGATATTTTAGAAATTATCAAGTATAATTTAGTGAAGGAAGGTTTTGATGTGCAAACGGCTAATAATGGTGTTCTTGGAATCGAAGCTGCAAAGTCCTTTCGACCTGATTTAATCTTATTGGATGTGATGATGCCACAAATGGACGGAATTGAAGTGTGTGAAACTATCCGTACCATCAAAGGATTAGAATCAACATTAATTTGTTTTTTGACTGCACGCTCTGAAGATTATTCTCAAATTGCCGGTTTAGATGCTGGTGCCGATGATTACATTTCTAAACCTGTAAAACCTAAAGTGCTAATCAGTCGATTAAATGCGATTTTAAGAAGAAAATTTGCCCCAATTACAAGCGTTGATAATGATCTTCAAAATCAACTGATTATCAACAGAGAAAAGTATTTGATTATTAAAAACGGTGTTGAAATTCATCTTCCAAGAAAAGAATTTGAATTACTTGCGCTACTTGCCACCAAACCAAATTCTGTGTTTGAAAGAAATGTGATTTTGGAGCAAGTTTGGGGTAAAGATATCGTTGTTGGTGATCGAACCATTGATGTTCACGTGCGTAAATTGCGCGAAAAAATTGGAGATGATTATATTAAGACCGTAAAAGGGGTTGGTTACAAGATTGAAAATTATTCCTAAAATCACACATTTGTTTAGATTCCCATTTCAATTTGGAAAATAGCACCAATCTTTCCTGTTTGATTCCCTGAATTCAAATCTTTTCTCATGTTGTATGTGAGGTTTGTTTGCACTTTTAACCTATGTCCACTGATGTATTTTGTAAGTCCTAAATGAATTTGGTCCTGTCTATTTACATTCAATGTCGGAAAATTTTGATTATTAAATAAGCTACTATATGGATTTACAAAACAATATCTTGCGGCAATTTCGTAATTGTTTTTGAAGATATAACTCAATTGTGTTAAATTTCCATAACCATTATAAACATAAGAAACACTTTCTCCATTTGTTGTTACAGGTTTATCTCCAACTCTTAAACAATATTCATTGTAAAGTGCAATTCCTTTGTATTTAAATAATATATCTAAATGTAAATTTTGGATATTTACTGAAGAAAATAAATCATCACCTAACTGACCACCATTTCTTTTTGCACGTGAATTATAATTGTAGGTTGCACCAATAGAAATTTTTGGTTTTTGTTCACGTTCTAAATCTCCTTCTTGATAGTCATTTTTTCCAGTAAATTTTCCCAATGGTAAAAGTTCAACTCTACCTGTGTAAGAAAGTCCCTTGTCCGATTTTACTGAATTTCTGCCCTCCCCAGAGGTAATCGCTCCTTTTAACTTAAAATAAGGTTTATCGTAGTTTAAGAATATTCCAAAATCTCGGTCTACGGTAAAAGTTGCATTTACAATCGAACGTTCGGCAAATTGTTGATCTCCAGAGGAAATAACACGTTGACGATTCCCAGGTAATTTTGTCTGACCAAGAGTTAATGTAAGATCTTTTGTGAAGTTGTAATTGATTATTGCGTCACGCACCACATTAACACTTGTATTTACTGTAGATGGTTTACTGTCATCCCAATCCATGTCGCCGCGTGAAAAAGAAAGTTGAACTCGGTAAGTCCATTTTGGATTGTAAACAAAGCCTCGTAAACTTAATCGTAATCTTCTTGTTCTGAACTCAAATGTTTCAGGGGTGAAATCTTCTGTTGATTTGGATTCATAAGACAAACGATTTTGCATTCTAAATTGAAATTGACACGAAAACAACGAGTCTTTTGCTACTAATTCAATGCCATTATTTTTTTTTGTAAAAACTTGAATCTTGTTTAACTCTTGTGCAGAAAGTGCGTTAAATAAAATTGCTGATAAAAAGAATGCGATATTTTTCATTTTTGAATTTTTTGGCAAAACTAAATCGTTTTTTTAAATATTAAGTTTTTGTTAAGACAAAGATAACTTAAAATAAATTAACTTAACACTAACTTAACATTGATCATTTGTTAAATGAGTTTAATTATTTGTTTATCAGATTTTTGTGTTTCCATGAAAAAAAATGAAATTTATAAATTGGTTTAGTAAGTTATCAAAATGTTAAGTTTTTATTGTTTCAAAATAGCTAGACTTAATAGTTTTAACTTTGTGCCGAAAACAATTATTTAATATCTATTAAAATGGCAAATATTTTAAAGTTCTTTTTACCAAAAGACAGAATTTTTTATTCTTTATTTGAACAAGCAAGTCAAAACTTGGAGGCAATCGCTGGAAAATTAGTGAAATGTGTAAACGAATCTGATTTCAACAAAAGAGCTGAAATAATTAAAGAAATGGAAGATTTGGAACATCAGAATGACGATTTAACACATCAGATTTTTGTTGAATTAGGTAAAAATTTCATCACGCCATTTGATAGAGAGGATATTCACAGTTTGGCAACTTCATTAGATGACATTGCAGATTACGTTTATGCTACTGCTAAAAAAATAAATTTCTACAAGGTTGACCCAAGTGATCAAGGGATTTTGAAAATGGCGGACGCTATTCAACAAGCGGTTTTAGCAGTAAATGCTGCTGTAAAAGAATTAAGAAATTTAAAAAATACACAAAAAATTATTGAATGTGTAATTAAAATTAATAGTATTGAAAATCAAGCAGATGATATTTTTGATTTAAGTATTGAAAAATTGTTCAACTCTGATATTGATGCAAAAGATTTGATTAAGAAAAGAGAAATCTATCAATTCATGGAAACGGCAACAGATAAATGTGAAGATGCTGGAAATGTAATTGAATCAATTGTAGTAAAATACGCTTAATTAATCATTTAAATCTTTTTGATAGATGTTTACATTATTAATAGTAATCATAGTTATTGCCTTACTTTTTGATTTGGTAAATGGTTTTCACGATGCAGCAAATTCAATTGCTACGGTAGTTTCCACAAAAGTTCTTTCTCCTTTTCAAGCAGTTGTTTGGGCCGCAGCCTTTAATGTGCTTGCATTTTGGGTTTTCGACATGAGTGTTGGAAATACGGTTGCCAAGACGGTTGACAATTCAGTAATCGATTTGTGGGTAATTTTGGCTGGTTTAATCGCTGCTACTTTTTGGAATCTTTTGACTTGGTGGTTGGGTCTTCCATCATCATCATCGCACACTTTAATTGGTGGATTTGCTGGTGCAGCGGTTGCTCACGCAGGATTTAGTGTAATTGAAGGTGGCGAAATCTTAAAAGTTGTTTTGTTTATTTTCCTTGCTCCATTTATTGGTGGCTTTATTGCCTTTATCATTGCTGTTGTTACCATGCAGCGAAGCTTTGGGAAAAAAATGTTTTGGATTTTATTACTTTCAGCTATCACTATTTATATGATGAATTACATGGTTGAATACATGGATGTGAAACCTGTAATGATGTGGATTGTAATTGGTATGTTAATCTTGTTTGTCATTGCTTATACTTGGTATCAATTGGTTCACGGGAAACGTCAAACAGCCATGAAAGAATCTAATTTGTATAAGAAATTGCAATTACTTTCTTCCGCAGCTTTTTCCTTGGGTCATGGGGGAGCTGATTCACAAAAAGTAATGGGAATTATTTGCGCTGCATTGATGGTTTATGCGAATATGCACCGTGATGGAAAAGTGGATGGAACTATTCCAAAAGATTTGCAAATAACGGAGGTCATGCAAATTGAATACGAAAATGCTGATGGTAAAAAACATAAATTTAAAGCTGAGTATCCTAGTGCAAATGAAAAGCACAAAAAAGAGGATTTGATTGAAGTTTATTACAAAGGAAAAGAACTTCACGATGCTGAAACGGATGAATTGATATTTGACGACAAGATTTTAAATACCAAATATGCTCATGCTGGGATTTTTGCAGAGTATGTAGATGCAAAGTCTGCTGAGTTAAAAGATCATCACAAAATAAAAACCAAGGTAAACTCTCATACCATGCCAGGTTGGATTGCTTTTGCTTGTTATTTGATGATTGGTCTTGGTACCTTGATGGGAGGTTGGAAAATCGTGAAAACTATGGGTACTAAAATCACAAAAGTTACACCTTTGGAAGGAGTTTGTGCTGAAACAGCTGGTGCTTTGACCTTATTCACTGTATCTAATCTAGGGATTCCAGTTTCAACCACACACACCATTACTGGTTCCATCATTGGAGTTGGAGCAACCAAACGTTTAAGTGCTGTGCGTTGGGGTGTGACAATTAACTTACTTTGGGCTTGGATTTTGACCATTCCAGTTAGTGCTTTGTTAGCTGCAGGAGTGTACTATTTGCTTGTCTGGTTAAAGTAGTTTTATTCAAATAGAATTAGAAAGGAATGTTAGCAAAGATTGATGTTGAATTCCTTCTAAGGTATTTCCTTTAAATTCATCTAAGGTAACAACCATCTTGGGGTAATTGTCTTTGATTTTTTGTAAGTTACCAAATTCACGTTCGATGGTTTTTTCATCGTTCAGTGTAAGTGCAACTTGAATGTATAATTTTTCGCCATTTTTTTCACACACAAAGTCAATTTCAAATGGGTTAATTACTCCAACTTGTACTTTATATTCTTTGTAAATTAGATGATTGTACACGATGTTTTCAATGATTTTTGCTCTGTCGTTTAGTCGATATCCCCAAATGCCATGTCTAATTCCTAAATTTTCAAAATAAAATTTCTCTCCAATTTCAAAGACTTGTTTTCCTTTGATGTCATAACGCTTTACTTTGTTGATGATAAAGGAATTAGTTAGGTATTCCAAATACGTTTGCACTTGATTTGGAGCTACATTGATGCGCTGCGATTTCAAAAAGTCGCTAATTTTTTTGGCAGAAAATAAACTTCCAGTATTGTCGGCCAAAAACAAAACCAATTGCTCTAAAAAGTTAACATTTCGAATGGCATAACGTTGCACAATGTCGCGGTACAAAATGGTGGTATAAATGTTTTTTAAATACTCAAAAATAACGTGTTCGTTTTGCGGGAGATGTATCAAATAGGGCAATCCTCCGTATTTCATGTACTTTTCTAAACTTTCTTTTTTTGCAGGTAATTTATGAAAAGCTAAAAATTCTTCAAACGACAGACTGAAAACCGTAATTTCAATAAAGCGACCACTTAAGAAGCTAGCTAATTCTCCAGAGAGCAGATTGGCGTTACTTCCAGTGCAATAAATATCTAAACTTTCATCCAAGACTAGGGAACGTAAGGCTTTTTCAAATTCCTTTATATCTTGAATTTCATCAATAAAAACGTATGTTTTTTCCGTTTTTGATTTATTTTCTAAAATATAGTCATTCAAATCCATGTAAGTTTCTATTTTAGAAAAAGCCAAATCTTCTTTATTGATGTAGATTATTGCAGCATTTGCATTGGTCTTTTGAATTTCTTGCATTATTTGAAACAACAAGTAACTTTTACCAACACGACGTTGACCAGTTAAAGCTTTAATCAAATTTTTACCAATAAACGGTTTGATGCGCTCGATATAACTCGATCTGTTAACTATTTTGGAAGGAATTTTATTTTTAACCCAACTTGCAGCTCAAATGTTAAAAAAGTACCATTTTTTGTTAAAATT
>CAZHLZ010000162.1:0-7948 GCA_964532475.1 uncultured Chitinophaga sp. | reverse complement strand
GATATGAAAACTTCTAAATTTGCCGTAATTCTTCTACCAGCTTTAAATGCTAGTATCATGTAATAAAGAAGGTGAGGAAACAAAAATAAGTAGCAATAGTAGTAGTGAAAGCCATAATCAGGGACAAAATTGCATGTCTTGTCATAAAAGTGGTGGTGAAGGAGAAGGTTGGTTTAATGCAGCAGGTACAGTTTATGATAGCACCAAATTGGCCGTTTACCCCAAAACAACTGTAAAGTTATTTTCAGGACCACAAGGAAGTGGCGATTTGAAATACACGGTTCAAGTAGATGGCTTAGGTAACTTTTATACAACTGAAAAAATTGATTATGGAACTGGACTTTATCCAGCAGTAGAAGGAAACAATCAGACAAAATACATGTCTAGTTCAATAAGCAATGGTGCTTGTAACAGTTGTCATGGAGTTTCCACTGATAAAATTTGGACAAAATAAAATAAAAAATAATATAAAATAAAAATGAAAAAAATAGTTTTAGGAATTGCAACATTATTATTGGTAATGACGAGTTGCAAAAAGCAAGAAATTAAATCTGTTCAATCAAATGTTGTTGAAGGAAAATGGAGAATTACGAAGTTTATTGATAGTGGCGTGGATGAAACCACTGATTATTCTGGTGTTGAATTTCTTTTTGACGAAAACGGAACTGTTACTGCCTCAGGAACAGTTAGTACTTCAGGTACTTGGTCGGTTGCCAAAGAATCAAAAAGTGATGATGATTTATTTGATGACAATCATGTGGAATTCAACTTATATTTTTCAACACATTTAATTGATTTAAGTGATGATTGGCACATTGAAAGTCAATCAGACTCAAAAATTTCACTTAAAGATATTGATAAAGATAACGAATCAGAATCAGACTACTTGACGATTGAAAAAATTTAATCATGGAAATATCTCAATTCGAAATTAGCTAGAAATATTTAATTTTGAATTGAGTTATTTATCTTCCGATATTTTAGGAGGATAATTGAGATTTTATTAGAGAAGGTGATTAATTTATTTAAGATGTTCTAAAATTCCTTTTATCTTATTTTCCGAAGGAATTAAAAATTCACCCTCAAAATTGGATTGATTGCTTCCTTTTTTTAATTCTGTTCCTGAAAAATGAAGAGCAGCAGGTTTGATTTCATTACTTAAAAAAGCAACATTTCCAGCATTTATTCCGCCTCCAAGCATCAGTTCAATTTGATTACCAAAAGTATTTTGTAAGTGTTTTAAATCTTTGCAATTGTCATCAATTGGAGAAATTCCTCCTGATGTTAAAACACGTTTAAAGCCTAGTTCAATTAAGGTTTTTAATGCAAGATCTTTGTCTAAAATTTCATCAAATGCCCTGTGAAAAGTTAAGTCTATTTCAGGAAAATTAGTTTTTATTTTTTGCAAAAAATCCAAATCTAATTGAAAAGATTCACCCTTGTAAATTAACGCTCCAATTACCAAACCTTTTACTCCTAGCTCGATTGACGATTCCATGTCCTTTAGCATGATTTCTTTTTCTAACTCAGAATAAACAAATCCGCCAGCTCTATTTCGAATTAAAACATGGGTTTCAAAACTAGAAAACTCCAAGGCTTTTTGCTGAAATCCTATACTTGGTGTTAAGCCTCCGACTTCAAGGGATTGACAAAGTTCTATGCGGTCAAATTTATATTTTTCAGCAAGAGCAAGTGATTCTGTATGTGCTGAACACAATTCAATTTTCATCTTTCAAAATTTTCTCTGGTAAACTAATAAATAAACCAAAAAATAGTGCAAAAAAGGTTCCTCCCATCTGTGTTTCTAAGGTGTCTTCACTCAAAAATGAAAGCAAGATAATTGTTGTAAATAGAATGGCTAACAAATTTTTTGTTTTGAAAAAATGTTTAAATGAAAGAAAAAATATTGCTAGAAATAGAATTCCTCCAACTAATCCGAAGGTAATGAAATAGGTAAAAATTTGATTGTGTGTGCGCAATCTGTTTTCTGGTAGTAATTTAGAATTTGTAGCTTCATAATAGCGATCAAATTCATCCTGAATGTCCCCAGATCCAATTCCAAAAATGGGACTTTTTATGTAAATATTGCTACCTGCTTTCAAATGTTCTATTCGTTGAAGAATTGTTTTTCCATTTGGATCATCATCGCGAAATTCGTTAAACAGCGTTCTAATTCGAACTTCAATTCCATCCTCGTCATCGTTGTATTTGTGTTTTCCTAATTCAATATTTTTTATGTCTGCCTCTGATAATTTTTTCAATCCGACAGCATCCTTTGTTAATCCTTTTGAAGTCATGTATTGAATGAGTACAAAATAAGTATTTGCACCATTTGCAGTGGTATCGTTTAAATGAATTTTACTGTATTTTGGCCAATCTCTAAAAAGTTCAATTCCACTTATGTTAGAAAAAACGTGATTTCCATTGATAAAATATCGATGTTGCAGATAATGCTCGTATTTATTCCCTTCCTTTGTAAATTTGGCTAAATTTTCAATTTTTGGCAACACATCTCCATTTTTATAAGTCTTATAGCTGTAAAATATAGAACTTACGCACAAAAGCAGAAAAGCAACTAAAATTAATATGTAAGGCTTTTTCTTTTTTGAGCTCAATGCATTGTAAATCAAAAAGACCATTAGTACTCCAAAAAGAGCCAAATAGGAACTTAAAACTTCAGAGAAATAGGTGTAAACTAAGAACCAAAGTACGAGTAATATTGGAATTAACTTGAATCTTAACTTTTGTTCAAAAATCCAAAAAAAGGCCAAAACAATTCCGAAAACAATCATTAAACCAAAACGAATGTGTGATAAAAAAAGTGACAAACTTCTGACATCGTCAAATTCGGTTTTTCTCCAGCCGTAATAGGAAATAAAATTTATCAAGGAAATGGTAAATAAACTCAACAAAAAAACTCCAAAAATTAATATTAGATGTTTTTTTTCCTGAATTGGTTTTAAGACAAAAACTAAAGGAATTGCATAAAATGGCAGTTTAGAATTCAAATCCTTCCAAAAGTAGGATGTGTTTTCAGACCAAAAAAAGCTTGAAAGATGTAAAATCAAAAATAGGAGCAAAACGATAATTACCCGATTATTTTTGATTTTTGATTTATATTCTGAAAGATTAAATTCAAGAATTACAATTAAAAAGAGTAGCATCGTTGCCAAAGACAAAACCACTTTATTGAAAGTGATTCCGCACGCTAAGGCAGCATAAGCAATCAAAAGTAAGGAATAAACTTTTTTTTCTCCTATAAGTTTTGAAAGCATAAATAGCGATTTTTAATTTCTTCTTAAACGCTTATTTTTTCAAAATAGTGTTGTACTCTTTGCTGTTTTTTAGAACATCTTTTGATTTTTTGATGTAATCGTCGTTTTTGAAAGCATCAACGGCTCTTCCTTTTTGGAAATAGTAACGTGAAATGATTTCATTATCAAGCACTTCAATTATTTCTGATTTGAATTTTTCCAAATCTCTTTCTTTCGATGGAGTAACTTTCCCTAACAAAGCATCGTATTCAGATTTCACATCGTTGTAATAACCTTCTTCCTCAGCTGTTTTTTTCATTTTTTTCAACATTTCTTCAGAAGCCGTGGTGTAATTAAAGGTATCCTTCAAGGCCATTTGTTTAAAAATTTCGTAGTCAGCATCAGAAAGCGTGAATTTTCCTGCCTCAGCAATCGTTTTGTTTTTAAAGTAATAGTCTGTAGCAAAATTAAACACTAAATTATTTGCAAATAACATCGCTGTCAGACGGCTGAATTCTCTTTCTTCCACACTTAAATCTGGTTCAATTCCTCTTCCATCAATTACATCACGACCATTTTGAGTTTTAAAAACTTTAATTAAGGAATCAGGAATTTCTTTAGGTCTTTCACTTTCTGATTTTTCGTAGTATTCTAATTTTTGTACACATCTTCCAGATGGAGTATAATACTTAGCTATCGTCAATTTTAATTTTGAGCCATATTTTAAATCATAAGTTCTTTGAACCAAGCCTTTTCCGAAGGAAGTATTTCCAACAATTACCGCACGATCTAAATCTTGTAAACTTCCAGCCACAATTTCACTTGCAGAAGCAGAACCTTCGTCAATAAGAACAACCAAAGGCATTGTTAAATCAATGGGTTCTTCGGTGGTTTTGTAAGTTCTATTTTCTTCTTGAACACGACCTTTTGTAGTTACAACAATTTGACCTTTTTTCACAAAAAGATTCACGATTTTCACAGCTTCAATCAAAAGTCCACCGCCGTTTCCTCGTAAGTCAAGAATTAATTCTTTCCCACCTTGTGCGATGATATCTTGTAAAGCTTTCTTTACATCGGAACTCGCAGTTTGGGTAAAGCTATTCAATTTAATATATCCAGTGGTCTCATCCAACATTCCTGCGTATGGAACATCTGGAAGTTTTATTTCATCTCGTGTGATTGGAATGGTAATTTCCTCTTTGTTATTTCGTAATACTTTTACTTGAATGGTTGAACCTTTTGGACCTTTTAAGGAAGAAGAAACATCATCGCTTGGTTTTGCTTTCATGTCCTTGTCATCAATGGATAAAATTTTATCACCAGCCAGAAGTCCCGCTTTTTGCGCTGGATTTCCCTCGTAAGGTTCAGCAATGTAGGTGTAATCACCCATTTTTCGAATCAAGGCACCAATTCCACCATATTGACCAGTTGTCATCATGCGGTAATCTTCCATGTTTGACTCATGGTAATAAACCGTGTATGGATCTAGACCTTTCAGCATCGCATCGATTGCATCTTTAGACATTTTTCCAGGTTTTGGTTCATCCACAAAATACATTTCCAAATGCTGATGAATCAAGTCCATTAGCTCCATGCTCTTGATTAACTCAAATCCATTTGATTGTGCCTTTAATCCTTGAAATTGCAAGGAGAATAGCACTACTAAAATTAAAAATCCTTTTTTCATATTTCTTTATTTTTAGATTTAAGATGAAAAACTATAGACTTAAGACTTTGTTTATTTTTTGAAAGTAGTTAATCTATCGTCTTGTGTCTAATATCTAATGTCTAATTTCTAATATCTTTTGTCTATCGTCTTATGTCTAATATCTATTGTCTAATATCTATTGTCTAATATCTTATGTCTAATGTCTATCGTCTAACATTTATCTTATTTGATCTCTCATCTTTAATTACAAGTAATTTCCCCGCAGATGATAGCAGAAAAACACGCTGATTGCCGCAGATTTTGTTTCTTGCAATAATCTAATGTCTTAATATCCTAATATCTTAACATCCTTTTGTCTTATGTTTATCGTCTCTCAACCCAACTCTCCAACCAACTTATTCAATAACTGTTCCATTTTATTTTCCAAAACAGTATATTTTAATTCCTCTTTAGTAGTGTAAACAAGAAAAAGTGCCACTTGGAAGTCTTTGTCTTCTAAATTTTCTTCCAAAATTAACTTTTTCTTTCGAAATACCTCACGCATGAGCCTTTTTATTCTATTTCTCTCATGTGCTTTTCTAAAAATTCGTTTCGGAGCGGAAATAACAACTTGAAATTTTTTCGTTGTTGGCAAATCCATTTTTCCGTAAGTCAACACGAACGGGAAATTTTTCACCGATTTTTTTTGCTGAAACAGGGATTCAATTGCCTTTTTACTGCATAATTTATATTCTTTGCCGAAAGATTGATCCATGAATTAGTTGAAAATTTTACAAAGACACAAAAATACAAAAATATTGGCTATGAAAACGGTGGAAGGATTTTTTACTTTTTTATGGGCGCCTTTACCACCTGCGCCTGCAAGTCCTCGCTACGCTGTGGGCTTTCCGGACTTCGCTGGGGCGTGGGAATCTATCTGAAAAAACCATTTTTTATCCAAATTTGAAAATTTTAATCTTTGCATCTTCACAAATTTGCAAAAACGTAAAATTACGTAAACCATCAGTTTTTATTGGCTTGTTAGCCACTTTGCTCTTCAATTTATAAGTCTCTCAACCTAATTTTATTCAATCAGTAAGTTTTTTACTACTTTTGTTTAAGATTTAATCTGAAAAAAATGACTTCAAATTCAGTTACATACAATAAAAAGAAAATATTTAATGATCCTGTTTATGGATTTATTTCTGTTCCAGATGAATTTATTTTCGACTTAATTGAACATCCCTATTTCCAACGTTTGAGAAGAATTTGTCAATTGGGACTCACCAATTTAGTTTATCCAGGTGCTTTACATACGCGTTTTCATCATGTTTTGGGAGCAATGCACCTGATGACCTTGGCCATTGCTGTGATTAGAAGAAAAGGACACGAGATTACCAAAGAGGAAGAAAGAGCAGTTTTATGTGCGATTTTACTCCACGATATTGGTCATGGACCTTTTAGTCATGCCTTGGAATACGACATTGTAAATAAAGTGAGTCACGAAGATATTTCAAGTTTTTTCATTCAACGATTAAGTGAAGAATTTGACGGCAAATTGGATTTGACACTCGAAATATTTGAAAATAAATACGAAAAAAAGCCATTTTTATATCAGCTAGTTTCCAGCCAATTAGATATGGATCGCATGGATTACCTCAACAGAGATAGCTTTTTTACAGGTGTTACGGAAGGTCAGATTGGCTCAGATAGAATCATTGAAATGTTAAATGTGCACGAAGGAAACCTAGTGTTGGAAGAAAAAGCAGTTTATTCGGTAGAAAAATTTCTGGTGGCACGTCGTTTCATGTATTGGCAGGTTTATTTGCACAAAACGGTGGTTGCTGCTGAATTTATGCTCATTCACATTTTACGCAGAGCGAAAAAGTTGGTTCAAAGCGGCAATGAATTATTTGCAAGTCCAGCCTTGTTATTTTTTCTAAAGGAAAACATACAAACGGAAGATTTTAGAACAAAACCAGAAATTTTAGACACTTTTGCCAAGTTAGATGATTTCGATATTACAAGCGCTATCAAGGTTTGGCAAGACTCAACCGACAAGGTTTTGGCAACTTTATCTAAAAAATTAATTAACAGAGAATTATTTAAAATAGAAGTTTCAAAAGAACCATTTTCCCAAGAACGAATCAAAGAAATTCAGTCGAAAATTATGCAGAAATTTGATTTTTCTGAAGAGGAAGCAGCTTATTTTGTATATTCTGAAACCCTTACAAACAATGCGTATAACCAAAATAAACAAAATATTAATCTGTTGATGAAAAATGGTGAAATTATCGACGTTTCAGCTGCTTCCGACAATTTAAACATTTCTGCTTTGGCAATTCCAGTGGAGAAGTTTTGTTTGTGTTATCCGGTTTGATGAATTAAAGAATTATGAATTATGAATTATGAATGATAAATGATAAATATTCAATTAAATGGAAACAGCAGCACTAATTTTTACAATTTTATCTGGAATAATCGTTATTTTTCAGCTTTGTTTGTTCGCGGGTTTGCCTTGGGGAGCGGCATCTATGGGAGGGAAATTTCCCGGTAAATATCCAGCAAAAATGCGTTTTGTTGCCCTGATAAATGCTTTTCTATTAATTTTTATTGCGATTATTGTTATCTCGTGTGCCAACATATACTTTCCACAAATGAAATCGTTTTCGGATAAAGCAATTTGGGGAGTGGTAATTTTTTCATTTATTGGAACCATAATGAATACTATTACTCCAAGTAAAATTGAACGAATCTGGGCTCCAGTGATTCTTACGCAACTTATTTGCAGTTTGTACATTGCGGTTAATTGAATATATTTGTCTTACCAATTTAAGATGCAAAATGATGCCGAAGGAGAAAAAACGATGTTTTTGAAGACCAAGCGATAGTGCAGGGATAATTTTTGTAACGAAGGACGAAGTCCGTCGTAAAGCAAATAAACACCATAGTTTTTGGCGTGTGTTTTTGTTTAAAAACCATGACAAAACCTAATAACCTCAGTTCGATTATTAAAATTGGATTCAGACCGCTTAGAAACAATGAG
>CAZHLZ010000161.1:0-8031 GCA_964532475.1 uncultured Chitinophaga sp. | reverse complement strand
ATACTTATAATTGCATTTTATGACTTCTTTTCCATTTTCATCAATAAAACTATATTTTGAATCATCAAAAGTACCTTGCTTTACAAAAGCTAAACCACAGGAAAAATTTTGTGCATCATCATAGATTAAAGGAATAACCTCCTTACCTGATTTGTCAATAAAACCATATTTGTTTTGTTCACCTCCACGAACAGAGGCTTTTCCATCTTGGAAGTTTGAAACAGAGAAATAAATTGTTGGTATTACTTCTTGTCCAGTAGAATCAATAAACCCCCAATTTCCACCTTTTTTTACAGCATTCATACCTTCTTGTAGGCCAAACTCATCCGCCTTGTCATACTTATTGTCCTCTAATATTTTTCCATTTTGATCTTGCAATCCCCATTTATTGGTGATTAAATTTTTGAACAAAATTTCTGCTTCTCCCTTTTTATTAATAAAATATTTCTTATTGTCTTTTGTCACTCGAGCTTTTCCATCTAAAAACCCTGTAATGTATTCTATATTTGCAAAAATCATGACATAATCTATCTCATCAAATTGCAGCGGTATAAGCAATTCGTTTTTTGAATTCACAAATCCCTATTTACCTCCTTTTCGATCAACAGCACCAACATTAACGCCAGCTAATCCTTCAGAAAAAAGGTGAACATTATCATACATAGTTGGTATAATTTCACTGCCTGTTTTTTCAATAATCCCCCATTTTCCTTGTAATTCAACTTTTGCAAAACCATTTGAAAATTCGCCAATGAAATCATATTTTCCATCAATTAATACCTTTCCAGATTTCTCCATGATACCAAATTTTCCATTTTTCCCCTTAAAAATCTCTTGCGAAAACAATTGAGGAATGAAGATTAATAACCTCAGTTCGATTGTAAAATTGAAATTCAGATTGACATAAAAACTGTTAGTCAAGGCGTTTAATCGAAGGTTTAGCGGGCTAAATCGAGATTGAACAACGCTGAATAACTGATTTTTATGCAAAGCATATTGTTATCCCACTGATAAACAACGATTTACTTCAAAACCCTTTCTTGATTTATCCCGATAAATCTTCAAAAGTGTTATTCGTAACTCATTGTTTCTAAGCGGTCTGAATCCAATTTTAATAATCGAACTGAGGTTAATAATGTAAAAATGAAAGCAAAATAATTTGAAGCGGGATTGAATGTTTTTTTCATAACTTTTATTTTTTTCAAAGTTAGCAGAAAATTTGCGAAGCAAAATAAGTAAAAATACGTATCTTTTCTGGGAGAAACAAAAAAGCTGCTCAACTTTCGTCAAACAGCTTAATCTATCAATTGCTTCTTAAACTATAAATACAAAACTATAACTAAAAAATCATAACTTTACAATTGATATTACTATACAGGGTTTAGTGTTAGTCTTTGTTAATTTTTATCACTTCAATTATTTTTTCATTTTCCAATATTCCTACAAAATAGATTCCGCTGGCAAACTTGCTGATATCAACTATTGTTTTGTTTGAATTCAAATTTTCTTGATAAATAATTTTGCCTGTAAAATCTCTTATTTCTAATTTGTTTCCAATCGATTTTGTTTCAATTGTAATGAAATCAGAACTTGGATTTGGATACAACTGAATATATGTTTCTTTGAAAATTTCTTCCGTATTTAATGTTGAAACTGTTAAACAATTTGAAGTTTTCTCACAAGAATTTGAAGTGATAATTACCGCATACGTTCCATTCGCAGTCGCGGTAAAACTTTGCGAATTTGCTCCCGAAATTGGTGTATTTCCATTTCCACAATCAATCCATTGGTAAGTTGCTCCTCCTTCATTTGCCGTCAATACTTCTGCATTTTGAGTAACTGTATTGTCAATATTATTGATTGTCAAATTTAAGGTAATAATACTATCGCATCCTGCTGTTGTTTGTAAGGTTTGCGTGTAACTTCCTGATGCAGTGTATGTTTCGCTATTTAAAGTAAATGACTCACAGGCTGTTTCAGTCAAAATTAGATTTCCACCTTCTAAAATGGTAAGATTTAAGGTGATTAAACTATCACATACCCCAGCAGTTGGAATTGTTTGAGTGTACACTCCAGATTCTGTGTATGTTTGTCCGTTCAAGGTAAAAGATTCACACGCAGTTTCTGTTAATGAAGAACTTCCTTGAGGCAAAACTGTAAGATTTAAAGTAATCGTACTATCACATCCTGCTTGATTTGCAATGATTTGTGTATAAACACCTGTTTCTGTGTACGTTTCATCTCCCAACGTAAATGAACCACACACTGTTTCTGTAAGTGTTGAACTACTTGGTGCATTGATCGTTAATTCCAAGCTTGCAATGCTGTCACATCCTGCTTGGCTTGTAAATGTTTCGGTATACGTTCCAGAAGCCGTAAGCGTTTGACCATTCCATTCGTACGAGGTACATGCTGAAACTGTCGCTGTTGTTTGTTGTGAATTGTTGATGATTAATTCCAACGTAAGGATACTGTCGCAGGCAACTGAATTTGTCAATGTTTGCGTATATGTTCCACTTGTTGTATAGATTTCACCATTCAATTCATACGAATCACATGCTGTAGCAATGATTGTATTTGTTGAAATAGGATTGATTGTTAACTCTAACGTCAAGGTACTGTCACATCCTGCCGCATTTTGAAGTGTTTGCGTGTAAGTTCCAGAACTTGTATATGTTTCACCATTCAACTCAAATGATCCACAAGCTGTTTCGCTTAATGTTGCATTTGTTGCTTGATTGATAGTCAAGTTTAATGTAACTGTACTGTCACAACCTGCCGCACTTTGCAACACTTGTGTGTACACACCTGAAGCAGTATATGTTTCTCCGTTCAATGTAAACGATCCACATGCACTCTCAGTAATGCTAGTAGAAACACTAGGATGGATTACCAAATTTAAAGCCAAGGTACTGTCGCAACCACCAACATTTGTAAGGTTTTGAGTGTACGTTCCAGAAGCTGTGTATGTTTCTCCATTTAAGGTATAAGTATCACACGCGATGACATCCAATTGACTTGTAGTTGCTTGATTTACAGTTAAATTTAATGTAATGATACTGTCGCACCCAAAAACACTTGTGGTCGTTTGTGTATAGGTTCCTGATGTTGTGTATGTTTCATTGTTCAAGGTGAAAGGTCCACATGCTGTTTCGTTCAGCGTAGACGTTGAGAAATTACTAATTGTTAAATTCAAGGTCAAGGTAGAGTCGCAACCACCAACTGTTGTCAAGTTCTGAACGTATGTTCCTGATGCAGTGTATGTTTGACCATTCAAAGTATAGCTCAAACAAGCTGTTTCATTCAAGGTAGAACTCTCTAGATGATTGATTGTCAAATTCAAGGTCAAGGTAGAATCACAGCCAGCAGCATTTGTGAAAGTTTGCGTGTACACACCAGATGTCGTATACGTTTGTCCATTCAATGTATATGAATCACACGCCGTTTCTGTAAGTGAACTTGTTGTTGGATTTAAAATAGTTAACTCCAAGGTAACAATGCTGTCACAACCAGCTGCGGTACTGTAAGTTGCTGTATATGTTCCACTTTGAGTAAGTGTTGAACCATTAAAATCATAACTGGCACATGCTGAAACTGTACTAGTTTCTTGATAAGTTGGATTCACTTGTATTGCAAATTCTGTCCTTGTGGATAAACAACCATTACTCTCTGCACCAGCAAAAAAACTAGTATTGGTTGAAAGTGCTGCTGTTGTGTAATTTGAACCATTTGCAATAGCAAAAGGATTTAATTCATTTGTATACCAATAGATTGTTCCTGAACCTGTTGCTTGGAGTAAAGCTGAATTTCCTGAACAAATTATTGCTTGTCCTAGTACATTTTGCGGAGCAGCTGGAATTTCATTTACTGTTACCGTAATTGCTGTTCTTGATTCTGAAATACAAGCTGAGGGTAAAACTTGACTTTCAACATAATACGTTGTGTTTTCATTTAAAATTGGAGTTGAAAAAATTGCTCCAGTTCCAAGTTGAGTACCTCCTGTTGGAGCATCATACCAAGTTAAGTTATCATTGTTTACAACAGAGAGTGTAGTAGAATTTCCTTCACAAATAGTTAAATTTGATGTGGAAGTTGAATTTACAGGAGCCGCTGGATTTGAAACTGCCGAAATACTCACTAAGGTTCTTTCAGAAATACAATTTCCATTTTCGGCCTGAGCATAGTAATTTAAAGTTGTTGGAGCTCCAATTAAACCAATGATTAATGGATTTGAATTGCTTATGGATGATCCTCCTGTTTCAGTAGTGAACCAAGAAAGTGTCCCAGTATAATCCATTGAAGCTTGTGCACTATTCCCAACGCAAACATTTAATTGAGAAAGAGCAGAGTTAACTGTTGGAGCATCTGGAGTATTTGTAACTGCAACTGTCAAAGGAATTCTTTCTGCAACACAACTTGGATGATTGTGTCCCAAATAAAAGGTTGTTGTTTCAGTTAAATTTGAAGTTGTGTAAGAATTTCCCGTAAATAAAGGAACACTTTCAGTCGCTGACGAAAACCAAGAAACAGGATTATTTGTGCCAACTCCTGTTAACGTGGTGCTGTTGTTTGAACAAATTGCTAAATTCTCACTTGGAGTTGTATTTGTTGCAGCTGTTGTTGAAACAGTTACATATTGGATGTTCGAACGACAGTTTCCATCAACTGCATAGTAAAAAATGTTCGTGTTTCCTGTAATTGCAGGTGTTGTAAAATCATTCCCTGTTCCCAATACATTTCCTCCCGAAAAAGCATCTGCCCAATGAATAACTCCTTGACCTGTTGCTGATAAAGTTGTTGTTCCACCATTACAAACTACAAGGTTACTTGCTGGCGTTGTGTTTGTTGGATTTGTGTAATTTGATTCACCAGGATAAGCACTAATTCCAATTCCTAGTCGAGATGAAATACAATTTCCATTTCTAGCTCTTGCAAAAGCAATCGAGCCGTTAACCGCATTTGGAATGGTGTACGATAATCCTGTCCCTAATACTTCGCTTGAGCTCGATGTTGCAAACCATTCCACGGTATAATCACTTTCCACTGTTAAAGTAACAGGTCCAGGACATTGGGTTCCTAAATTTGAAACGTTTACCGGTGTTAGAGGTGATGCTAAGACAGTTACTTCAACTGCTGTTCTTGGAGACAAACAACCACCAGTTCCAGCTTGTACCCAAAATGTGGTATTTGTCGTTAAACTTGGAGTGGTAAAACTTCCATTGAAACCAACATAGTTGACAGCATCAACGGCATCATACCAACGTAAATTTGATCCTGTAGCCGTTAAAATGGTTGTTGTTCCTGAACAAATTTCCAAATTTGCCGCTGGTGTTGTTAAGGTCAAAGTAGGAACAGCTGAAACAGTTACCGTTATGTTTCTTGAATTTGTACAACCATTTGATATTGTTCTGGCTTCATAAGTAGTTGTTGCTGTTAAAACTGGAGTTGTAAACGTTAAACCTGTACCAACTAAATTTCCACCCTGGTACCATTCTACGGTTTCAGCTTGTGAACTAACACTTAATGTTGTTGAATTTCCCGTACAAATACTCAATAAATTACTCGCTGTTGTATTTGTTGCAGGAGCAGGACGACACGATACATCTGCCCAAGTATTGCGGTAAATGTTTGCGGTTGTAGCATTCGTAACAACATATACATTTCCATCAGAAGATACACTTACTTTTTGAATGTTGAAGGGTGCACCAATGTAATTGACCCATTGATTTTCATCTAAATGGTAAAAAGCACCGTTTCCGTCAACACCTACCACCTTATCAGCATCTCCAACAGATATCTCATATAAATTTCCGGGAATATTTACCCACGCTGTTCCGTTGTATTTGTAAATATTATTGCCATACAAAGTTGGATTTCCTAGAGCGAATATCGTTCCATCTTCGCCAATAGAAACACGATAAGCAGCAATTGGTAAACTAGCTAAAACACTAAAACTATTCGCCGCATTACTAATTTGAACGTTATTTATGCCAGTTCCAAGCGATGCAACAGATGTGTTAACATTTTGAACGTCAAGATAATTGATTGATGATGCTTGGGTTGTCCCCGAACCACCACCATAATTAAATTTGCGAATCATTCCGCCACCACCTTGGTTTCCAACTGCCCATATTGTTCCGTCAGATGCTACCGATGCATTTAAAAAATATACGCCAGTTTGAGAAGATCTAATCTCCCACGCATTAGTTGTGAAATTATAGCGGTAAATCGCATTGTTTGTCGCTGTACCTGCAATTCCAATTAGTTGATTTCCAGATCCACACGAAATCTCCCTCAAAACACCAGTAGAGAAATTTGTCCATTGTCCAAAGGATATGATAGAAATGCTTAAAAATAAAATGAGCTGTAAAGATTTTTTCATTAATTGATAATTTTAGTGCAAAAGTCGTGTTTTTCCTAGGTTTAAACTTTCTTATTTCTCAAAACCTCAAAAATTCAATATGAAAAGCTGTTTTCAGTTTATGAACAAAATTCTTGGTGTTTTGAAAAGGAGTTTTTTAAGTCTTGAAATTCCGAGTTTATTGTGAAAAATTAAAGTTATTTGTTATTAGTCATTTTATTTCTAAATTTTCACATGGCTTAATCCAAAAAATAATCATCAAACATAATCGAACAATACGATGAACAAAATATTATTTTGTAAGTTTGTCCTACTTTAGTAAAAAGTAAATTGAATAAATACCTAGGTGGATCAAAATCAATTTTAAGAAATTTAATTTAAAAATATGTCTCAAAGCAATTTATTTAGTCTGAAAATTAAGGTTTTAACTCTTGTTTTTTTTACTTATTTAAGCGTCTTCTCTCAAGAAAAACTGTCACTTATATTTGTTGGAGATGTGATGCAACATGGAGGTCAAATTGCGGCGGCATTTAATAAAAACAACAATTCTTACGATTACAAAGATTGTTTTAAGTTTGTTAAACCAATAATTTCGGATGCAGATATTTCTATTGCAAATTTGGAAGTGACACACGCTGGAAAACCATACAAAGGCTATCCTCAATTTTCAGCACCACCACAATTGAGTGAAGCTGTTGTTGATGCTGGGTTTAATGTAATTATTACCGCAAACAATCATGCCTGCGATGGTGGAAAAAAAGGAATTTTAGGCACTTTAGATGTACTTGATAAATTGGGAGTAAAACATACTGGTACTTTTCGTTCTCAAGCCGAACGTGACAAAAATTATCCTTTGCTTGTTGAGAAAAATGGCTTTAGAGTCGCGATTTTAAATTATACGTATTCAACCAATGGCTTATCCGTTAAGAAACCTTTATTGGTCAATTACATTGATTCTGCTACCATGTTAAAAGATTTTGCTAAGGCACGTAAAATGGGAGTTGATTACATCATTTGCACCATGCATTGGGGCGCAGAATACAAAAGTTTACCGGGTGATTACCAAAAAAAGTGGGAGAAATTTTGCTACGATCAAGGCGCCGACATGGTGATTGGAAGTCATCCGCACGTACTTCAACCTGTGGAACAAAAAGTGTTGAAGGGAGAAGAAAAATTAACTGCTTGGTCCTTGGGAAATTTTATTTCTAACCAGCGAGATCGCTATAAAAATGGGGGTATGATTTTACGTTCATTCTTAGAAAAAGATTCCACAAAGGTGAAAATTGTTGGTACAGATTACATTTTTACCTACGTGCATACAAAACAGGAAGGAATTACAAAACCGTATTATTTGTTGCCAGATTTCCCTTATTCGACTTATAATCCATCGTTTTTAGATTCAAAAAGTCAAGCGGAAATGAATTTATTTTTTGCAGATAGTCGGGCATTGTATACCAATTATTCACAGCAAGTAAAGGAATATAAAGTGAGTGAAAATTTGGAAATTAGCAGTCTTTATCAAAAATTCATGAAAGGATATTTTACATTAATTTTAGAAGAAAGTTCCTATTTGCCTTTTCAATCGCAAATTCATCCACTTTTGCAATCTGAAATTAAACAGATCACTTTAAATGATGGACGTTTTGCAAAAATATTTGGAATGTATGAAA
>CAZHLZ010000160.1:0-8056 GCA_964532475.1 uncultured Chitinophaga sp. | reverse complement strand
ATTCCATAATTTTTCCCTGAATTTAAAGTAATGATAAATTTACCAGTTGCACTATTCGTTGTAAAAGTCTCAATGATTTTACCCGTTGTATTATCCGTTATTTCAATGGTCGCTTCTACCGCTTTTCTTGAAATTGCATCAATTGTAATTCCCTTGAAAACGGTTAATGACTTTTTGTTAACATCTACTGTACTTTCAATTTGATTGTCTTTAATCGGCATAGCTAATGAAGCCAAAAGAAAATCTTCCACTTCGATCAAGGCTTGTTTTTCTTCACCCCAGAAAGTTACTTTGTAAATATCGTAACCTCCAGAGCCACCTGGTCTGTTTGATGAAATATAAGCGTATTTTCCATTGGCAGTTGGAGCGAAGTAGAAATCATCGTATTGCGTATTGATTGGATAACCTAAGTTAACTGGTTTTGTCCATTGACCTTGTTCTTTTTTCGAAACAAAAATATCATATCCGCCTAAAGATGTGTGACCTTCTGAAGCAATATACATCGTTTCTCCATCGATTGAAATGTAAATTGGACCTTCATTAAATTTACTGTTACAAGTACTAATCATGGTTGCTGCCATAAAATCTTGTTTCATTTTACTTTGAATTCCAGAATACATGATTTCCATTCCATTGGAACGATCATCGTTGTCACGTGTGAAATAAATACGGTAACCATCATCGTTGTAACTCGCATTTTTTTCATTCACTTTCGCTGAACTAATCATTGCATTTAACTTTGCTGGGTCTGTCCAATCTGCACCAACAAGTTTTGCCTCATAAATATCACTCTGACCCGCAATTGTTCTGTGCAGTAACATTTTTGTTCCGTCGTAACTTAAATTGTTGGAAACATCATCATCAGCACTATTGATTTTACCTGTCAAATGTCTTGGAAAAGACCAAGTTCCATCTGTCAAAGAAGAAGAGTAAATATCAAAATCATATTCTCCTACCTCATTCGCCGTGTGCGTATTTGATCTATTTGAAGACATGATTAACTCTGCTCCATCGGTAGAAATGGAAGGTGCAATGTCATCTGCTGAAGTGTTCAATTCGGAAACATTGTCAATCCAAGCTCTAATTGGAGTTTCAATCGATTTTGCAGCGCGTTCACATTGTTCCTTGCGATTAAAAATGAATTTTGAAAAATTATCTGCCTTTCTATATTCATCTTCAAATGTTTTAAAACTTTGAATTGCCTCGGTGAATTTTCCATCCAATTGAAGAGCAACACCATAATAATAATTCAAAAATGGATTACATTTTGGGTCTAATTCTCTTGCTTTTTTGATGTATGCAATTCCTTTACTTGGGTCATTTGAATTAATTAAACAAACGCCAATTTTGAAATTTAATTCCCCATTACTTGGATTAAATTTATTTGCTTCATAGTAAAATTTCACCGCTTTTTTGTAATTCAAGCCATAGTCAGAAACGTTAAAAATGGCTTCGTTTCCTAGTTTCCAAAACTCATCACCTTTTTCAATGTCGTCTTGAGCCTTTTTTAACTCTTCTTTTTTATCTTTAAAATTAGCGGATTTAAATTCCACATTTTGCGCAAAAGCGAATATGCTAGCAAAAATTAATAATAATGTACTTAATATGTTTTTCATATGTCTATAATTTGTTGTTTATTGTCATATGGAATACGCCAGTTTGAAAATTTAGTCATTTTTATTTGTGTTTTTCAAACATGGCTATTTCATAATTTTATCTTTTAACTCGGTTAAGATATTCTTTTTTTATATCGTCTTAAAATCTTAATATCCTAAAATCTTAACATCTTATTTTTTTAATTACAATTAGCAGAATAATATTTTTTACCTAATTCCGCGCCTAATTCTTTGGCTTTACTCCAATCTTTGCAAGCATTTGTCAATTCGCGAAGCATTTCATTTGCATTTCCTCGATTGACATAAGCAGAAGCATAATTTGGGTCCATTGCGATGGCTTTATCAGCAAATTCTTTTGCTTTTTGATAGTCTTTTTTCTTAAAATAGATACCTGACAAATTGGAATAAGCTGGTGCATATTTTGCATTTAGTTCGATGGACTTTTTGAAATCTTTTTCCGCATCATCCAATCTACCTTGTTCTAAAAGCGTTGCTCCACGGTTATTGTAAGCCAAATAATAATTTGCATCAATACTGATTGCACGATTAAAATCCTTCAATGCTCCAGCGTAATCTTTACTTTTCTTTTTAGTGGTTCCCAAATTATTTAGTACAAACGCTAAATTTGGATTTTTTCTTAAAGCTTCTTCATATTCAGCAATTGCTTTAGGGAAATTATTCAACATGCGGTAACAACTTCCTCGATCGTTATATGCAAAGGCCATCGAAGGATCTAACTCAATGGTTTTTGTGAAATATTTGATGGCATCCGTGTAATCTTGTTGCAAGAAACGTAAAGTACCATAATTGTAATACGCTTTTGGGTTTTTAGCATCCAATTGAATTGATTTTTCATAATCTTTTTCAGATTTTGAATATTCATTTAAACCTTGAAAAGCTCTTCCTCTTTGAAAATAAGCTTTAGCATAACTTGGATCTTTTTCAATTAAACTTGTAAGCGTTTTTGATGCATCAGCATATTTACCTGCTTCATTTTCTGTTAAACCTTTGTTGTAGTAGGCAGCAGTAAAATTTGGATCAAATGAAATTGATTGTTGAAATTCTGAAATCGCAACTTGGTAATTTTTGGCTGCAAAAGATTTAACACCTTTATTATACGCTTCTTGACTTGAGGCAATACTTGCGTTTTCACTGTTAATTTTTGTAATCGAATCTTTATAAGCTTGCTCCTTCGGAGTTAAAAGTTCAATTTGAGCGCTTAAGTTAAAACCAAAAAATAATAAACTTAAACCTAGAAAATTGATGCGGATATTCTTCATTTTTTTCATTTAGGTCTTGAAATTAATTATTCTCATTTGATATCAATGTCAAGAATTATTAACATTCAAAGAATAAGAAAAATGAATCTACTTTAGAAACAAGTTTAGACACTGAAATTCAGACTTTTATTTTTTTGGGCGTGGTTGAATTCTTTTGAATTGTGTTGATAAATAAAAAGCGACACTCCTAAGAATGTCGCCTCTTAAACCTAACCTAACCACTATTCACTGAAAAAGATTATTATCTTTGAAATAATAACAACACAAAGGTAGAAATGTTTTAATCGAGAATAAATATTTTTTTTGACAAGTTTTTGATAAGTTTAAAAATCTAATATCTACTCGGGTAACTATTTTAATTTTCAAGCAAGATTAAAATTTATTAAACGTGATTTTAAGGCACTTAATAGAATATTATTCAAAAATATTCTTGGATTCCTAACAATAAAAAATAAAAAAACTTTTTCAAAAAAATAATGCTGATAACTTTTAACTTAACGAATAAAGATTCAATGGAACTTCCTTAAATTTGACAAAAAAAAATCATGGCAACAATCGGTATATTTTGTGGTGGGTATTCATCCGAATTTGAAATTTCTCTAAAAAGTGCAAACACAATTTTAGCTAATTTCCCTAAAAACAATCACGCATACTTAATTGTTGTTCGTCGCGAAAAATGGACTCTTCTCATTAACGAAGAAGAAATTGATTTTAATCCTTGGGAATTAAGCTGTACCTACCAAAATCAAACAATAAAAATTGATATTGCATTGATTTATATTCACGGAAACCCAGGAGAAAATGGAAAATTGCAAGCTTATTTCGAAATGAAAAATATTCCATTTATTAATTCTGGAGCCTTGGCATCTGAACTTTCCTTTGATAAATGGTATTGCAATCAATTTTTGAAAGGATTTGGAATTTCCGTTGCAACATCTATTCTTTTAAAGAAAAATCATCCTCGGAATTCTGCCGAAATAATTAAAGAATTGGGCTTACCTTGTTTCGTAAAACCCGCTGATTCTGGTTCAAGTTATGGGATTTCAAAGTTAAAAGATGAATCTGAATTATTACCTGCCTTAGAAAAAGCATTTAATGAAGGTGAAACGGTTGTAATAGAAGCATTTTTGAAGGGAACAGAAGTAACCTGTGGAGTTTACCGAACAAAAAATGGAATTCATGCTTTGCCTTTAACGGAAATATCCACTGAAAATGATTTCTTTGATTATGAAGCAAAATATTTGGGGAAATCACAAGAAATTACTCCAGCTAGAATTTCAGATGAACTTAAAGAACAAGTTCAAAGCACTGCAAAAAGGATTTATGATTTACTAAATTTACGTTCCATTGCTCGCATTGACTTTATGTTGGTTGATTCACAAGTAAATGTGATTGAAGTAAATACAACTCCGGGATTTTCTCCAGCAAGCATCGTTCCTCAAATGATCAAATGCGACGGAAAAACAATCACGGAATTTTGGGAGGAAATTTTTGAAGTGGAAATATTATAAGATAATTTTGTTATTTTTGTAAAAATCTAAATAACTACTTGTATGAAAAATTCATTTTTATTTACCTTTTTAATTCTTCCTATCCTATTATTTTCTCAAGAAAATGGAAAATTAATAAATTCTTTTAGACTTTATTCAGGTTTTAACAATGTAGGCGACCCAAAAGGATTAGACTTGTTTCAATTAGATCCATTTGTTGGCGCATTTGATTACACTCGTATAGTTAAAACTGGAATAAAAGAAGTGCGAGAAACGTATGATTATGAATGGTTTGAATTGCCTTACCTAAATTTTTATTTAAATGCTTCTGTAGAACACAAATTATTGAATGATAAATTCTCTTGGTTTATCGGCTTGATTTACATCTCAACACGCAAAAAATTTAATGATTTTTCCGAAACTTACACAAGAGAATTTGATCAGGCTTTCGAGTACAATGTTTTAGTATATTCCAAAGATTCAATTCAGATAGTTGAAAGACTTGTAGATATGAATTTATCAATTACTTCTATTGAAAATTCTTTTTCATTTTCAACGAATCAAGACAAAAGAATTTCAGCTTATGCGGGAGCCACTATTCAATTAGGCTTTGTTTCAAATGCTACGACATTTAGTCTTGAAAATTCATTTAAGCTAGACGAGGTTTTCCATGATTCCTTAGATTATGTGTTTAGTTCAGATAGCTACGAACCAACAAGAAACACTTTGTCCTATAACTATAATTTTTATGAGAATTCCATTCGATCATATAATCCTTATTTCTCCATCAATACTACTCTTGGTACAAACATTTTAATTTCTGGAAAAAATCGTGAAAATAGAAGACTTTATTTGTTTTCAGAATTTAAACCAGGTTATGCTTTTATGTATGTAAACAAAGCAAAGTCAATGGTTAACTATTACAATGGTTTCTTCAGTCTTTTTGGCTTCAGATATAAAATTTAATTTTTTTGAAACCTAATTCAAAAAAGAAAAATTAGAGATTTAGCTGTAGTTAATATTAATTCTTATATTTGTTTAAATTTAAAAAATACTAAATTTAAAAAAACTTAAATTTATTTTGTTCGCATTGGTTGTTTTAACTGCATGTTCAAAAGAAAAAAGAATTTACAAAAATCTTCACAACAAAGGAGGTGAGTGGAATGTAAAATCTTGGAAAGCTACATCAGGAGCCGAAACTATTGAACTTGTTGGGTCTCAATATGGTTTTGTATCAGCAACCATGAATTTTAATGAAGATCAAAATGGAAATTTAAAGAAAATTAAGGCTGATGGAAGTACATTTATTTCAACTTTTTATCATTCAAATTCCGCTACTAATATGACTCTTTCAAAAATTGAAGGTTTTGAAAATGCAATTGCAAACTATACCATAGAATGGAAAAAGAATAGTTTAACTCTCACAGGAGCTGGTTTTACTTCTGCAAATTCTGAAATTATCGTACTAGAAAAAATCGAAAACTAATCAACCAAGTTGAAACTCTTGATTATCAATTCTTTTCCATTCACAATCAAAGCTACTTTGTGCAAACCAGTTTTATATTTCCTAGTTGTGATTGGTTTAAATGAATGTCGTTTACTGTTTTTGTGAATTTCCAATGCTGCCAAAGTTCGCTCCGAAATTTTGAAAGTTTTAGGGAAATGAGTTCCATTTTCTCGAAGAAAATAGATTCTATATTCTAATCTTATTTGAACTGGATTTTCCTCCAAATTTTTTAGTTCGAATTCAAACTCAAGGTTTTCACCAATTCCAATCTTATCAGCAACAATTTGACAATCAATTAGTTTAATAAATGAATCAGCGTTTAAACCAAATAATTTTAAAGCGTGCACATTTCCTTGTTTTAATAAGGTTCTTAATCCGTGTTTCAACACTTTATTAATTTCATCGCTTGTGTTAATCCATTTTTGCGAAAATTCAAGCACTAAATCTGGAATATCTTTGGATAAATCATTAAGAGAATTTGCAACACTTTTACGAACCCATTCCGCTTCATCCTCAATTAGCTTTTCGAGTAAAGGAAGAATTTTTTCAGGATTCGAACTGAGGTGATTAACTTTAATTGCCCAAGGTAATTTTGTTCGCATCCCTTCTGAAGCCAAACGTCGAACGTAATGATGTTTATGCTTTGACCAAGCAAACATTTGTTTTGACATTTCTTCTGGATAAGAATTTAAAAAATGTCGAACAACAAATTCACAACTTGTATATTGTGTCACTTTTTCGATTGCCATTATTGAGTTTTCAAAGTCTTCCAATCCGAAAAGCTGAATGAACTCCGGAAAAAACATAAATTCAAAATTAAAACCATTTGAATGATTTCTTTTTTGCTTGTCGATAATGGAACAAATTTGATCTAATGCATTTCTGTAATCTGAATCTAAATGATTCCTGAGAACCTGTGCAATGCGTGTCATGCGCTGTTTTAATTCCAATTCATGCCAGTTCGAACTAAAAATTTCAGTTTTAAATCTATGCTTATCGAAAGTACTAATTTCATCAGCTAGAATTTCAGAAAATGCTTCGAAAAATTTTTCGGAATAGATATTTTTTAATGGTTCTGCCATTCTTTTTTACGTTCAAAGTTTTACCAACTTCCGCCAGATCCGCCACCTCCAAAGCTACCTCCTCCGAAACCACCAAAACCACCATCTGATGAGTCTCCACCTGAACTAAAACCTCCACCAGTAAAAAGACCGCCTCCACCAAAAGTGAAGCCGTTCCCTCCACCACCTTTATTTTTTCTCTTGAATCTAACTATTAAATAAATAATTATTATGCTAACGTAAATTATAAAGAAAACACCTCCATTATCTGTACCTTTTTTTTGATAGTCTTTGTAATTATATTCTCCTTTTGCCAAGGCCATAATTACATCTGTTGCTTCATCTAAACCTTGGTAAAAATTCCCATTTTTAAAGTTTGGTAATAATTCATTATCTACAATATCCTTTGAGGTCAAATCAGGAATTGCTCCTTCTAAACCTCTACCCACTGCAATGTGAGTTTTGCGTTCTCCTTGTCCACCAGTAGGTTTTATAAGAATTACAATTCCGTTATCCTCCTTTCCTTGACCAACTTGCCATTGTTCACCTAATTCGGTAGCAAAATCCCAAGGTTCATATCCTTTTAAATCATCTACAATAACGATTACAATTTGATTGGATGTTGAGTCTGAAAAAGCTACCAATTTATCTTCTAGAGCCTTTTCTTCACTTGGCGAAAGAAAATTAGGAAATTCTTTGGATAAATTATTTACCAAACGTGGTGGATTTGGCTTTGAAGGAATATCAGGTCTTTGACCAAATGCAGAGAAAGTAAAAACAAGCCATACCAGAAGGATGCTTATTTTTTTTAGTGCAAGTAATTTTTCTTTTATTCTCATTCAATTATTTTTCTCCAAAGGAAATTTCATTTGACAACTCATTTTCATCATCCTTTGAATAAGGAAAATGGGCTTTTAATTTTTCACCAACAGCAGTAATCCCAGCAATTATTCCCTGCTCGAAATCTTGTTTTTTGAAAAACATAATCATTTCGTCACGCACAGAATCCCAGAAATTTGCTGGTACAATGTCATTAATACCTTTATCTCCAAGAATTGCAAACTTTTTATCGCGTACAGCCATGAAAATCAAAACGCCATTT
>CAZHLZ010000159.1:0-8147 GCA_964532475.1 uncultured Chitinophaga sp. | reverse complement strand
CTATTATTCTTTATTTTTCGGTTTTTTCATGATTGCATAAATCATCACAATGTAACCTGCGATGATTAAAATAGGCGCGACAGTCAAACGAACAGGACTGAATAATTCAGCTGCATCAAATTTGTTTGGATCGTCAGAACCACCACCAATCATGAGAATAAATCCAAGAACATTAATTACCAATCCGATAATTAACCATTTATAATTTTCTTTTTGAAATGCGAACATAAAAATAATTTAGAGGCAAATATAGCCAAAATTAATACAAATCATCTAATTTCATTCGCAAATATTTGTTAAGAGCGAACCATGTTGAAATTAAACTGATAATTATACCTAAACCTAAAATGGAGACAAATAAGATAATAAATGTACTAAACTCAAAAGGTATCTCAATCGTTTCCAGCATATTATTTAAGGCGTAAAACAAAGTCATCAACAAGGCCATTCCAATTATTGCTGAAACAGCACCTTGAAACATGGACTGAATTAAAAATGGTCTTCGGATGAATTTGGATGTAGCTCCAACTAACTGCATCGTTTTTATGGTAAAACGTTTTGAATACAAAGCCAAGCGAATGGTGTTGTTAATCATCGCGACGGCAACAATAATTAGTAAGCCCGCAACAAATAGAATTAAATAAACAAATTGTTTGAAACCCAAATTCACATTTTCGACACTCGCTTTGTCGTAATTAACTTCATCAATTTCTTCAGGATAAGCTTTTAACAACTTTTCCTTAATGGATTTCATTCCATCGCGATTTGCATAATCAAATTTAGGCTTATAACCAATTGTTGGTGGCAAAGGATTTTCTCCATCAAATATGGCTAAGACTTCCGAAGTTTGACTGCTTGAACCTGAAAATTCTTCAATTGCTCTTTCTGGCGAAACGAAAAATACTTCTTTAAATTCAGCCCAAGTTTTTAATTCTTGCTCAATTTGTTTGATATCTGCTTCATTCATTTCAGCATTAAAAAATAAATCACCTTGCAAATTTTCCTTAGCTTGTTTTTGAATTGAATCCAAGCCCAAAACGCCACCAATCACTAAGCCAATCATAAATAGGACCAATGAAATACCAATTACGGTAGAAACGTAACTAGTTCTCAATCCTCGTTTATTGTATTTTTCTGCTGAACTCATCGGCACGAAATTAGGAATTTTTTGGAGAAAACAGCAATTTAAATGAATATTTTTTCGTAAATTGAACCTTTTTTTAATCTATTTGTACTTGGAAACATGGAAAAAATAATTTTAGGAATTTTGCTTCTCTTCGGGCAATTTTCCAACATCAGCGCCAAAGAAAAAGAGCCAATTTTGGCTTACAAAATCATATCAGATGAATTTGACAAATCAATTCCTGCAGGAAAATATGTACTTGAAGGAAAAGTTTATGAGTTGCACAAAAAAAACGTGATTAAAAATGTGCAAATTCAAACACAAAATGCCGAAAAATTCAAAGCTGAAAATGGAAGTTTTAAACTGCAACTAACTGCAAATGAGGATTGGATTGTTTTTGAAAAGGAAAAATTTCAAGCTACTTATTTTGAAAATTACAAGGTAAAATCCCAACATCGGATCAAAATTGAAATTTACATGGAAAAAGAAGGCAAAAGGAAAGAAATTCCTTGCGAAAAACCTGTTATTTACGTTTACAGCGACTCTCCAATGAATTTCTCCATCGAATTAAAACCAACAGGGAATCTATTTTTCACCTATCCTCAATTACCTGCAAATAATACATGGAAAATGAAAACAACTGAAAACAATTTGATTTCAGACAACAATGGTAAACCTTATCCTTATTTATTTTGGGAAGCGATTCAAAGTGAAAACCCACAATTATTGAAGGAAAATGAAGCAATTTTAGGTCAAATTATTTCAAAAGAAAAAAGTACAGAATTTTTGGATTCCTGCTTAACACTTTTAAATTTGAACGAAAGAGAAAAAACTGATTTCATAACTTATTGGGGACCACGATTGATAAAAAATAACTTTAATTTCATCCAATTTGTTGCTCAAGATCAAGCCAATCAATTCGCTACTTACGAAATTGTTCCTCATCCAAGTAGTTTTAATCGAATTTACTTACTATCTTCGGGCTTTGAAACGCTTCCTAAAGAATTATTGATTCAAAAACAAGAATTAAATCCTTTTTCTAGGTCTGGTTTCGATATTTTGGAGTGGGGTGGCATAGAATTTGATAGTGCAATCTTAAATCAAACTGAACTTTAATAAAAAATTCATGAAAAAATTAATTTATCTTATTTCTTTTCTTTTTAGTTTTAATCTAAGTGCAAAAGAAGTTAAACCAGAACTGAAAAATTTCGAAATTATTTCAGATGAACTAAGTAAATTTATTTCTAAAAACAAGTTCGTTGTTGAAGGGACGGTGTATGATTTTTATTCGAGGGAAATTTTAGCAGATGTGGACATTTTTGATGGAGATAAAACAAAAAAATCGAACAAAAATGGAACATTTAAAATAAAAACAAATATCAAAAATAGACATTTAGTATTTTCAAAATTAAACTACAAAGAAACCTACTTTGAAGACTATGAATTTAAGGGCAAACATCACATTCAGGTCAAAATTTATCTTATTCAAAGTCAACACATAGAAGAGCAACAATTCCAGGTAAAAAAACCTGTCATTTATTTCTATTCCCATGAAGACAAGGAGATTAACTTTAATTTTACTCCAAGAGGGAAATTAATTTTTTCTTACCCGAAGGCGGAATCAACTAACGAATTAAGTGCAAATGCAACAAAATTAATTGCTCAAAAAAACACTTATTCCTGGAAGGTGAGTATTAAAAACAATCAACTTACAAATCTTGTTGATCAAAAAAAATATCCCTATTTATTTTGGGAGAGTGAACAAAATAATGTGCAATTTAAGTCCACAATAAATCCGCCTTCGAAAAGAGATATTCCTGGTATTTTTACCTACGATGGCGAATTCGTTTCAAGTGAAAATGTGCTTGAATTTTTAGATTCAACTCTTACAAAACTGGGTTTCAATGCGACAGAAAAAACTGATTTTATTACTTTTTGGGCACCACAGATGCAAGAGAAACCTTATTATTTTATACAGTTTTTGCAAGATGAAGAATGTGATCAATTTGCTACTTATGATATAAATCCAAAGCCCAATAAAGTAAATAGATTTTATCTTTTGTACGCAGGTGTCGAAAAAATTAATCCAGAAATTAAAACAAAAAAACAACATTTAGATCCTCTTATTAGAAAAAATTTCTACCTAGTTGATTGGGGAGGAGTTGAGTTAAAAGAGGAAAATTTAAGTTTTTAATTCAAAAAATATGAAAATAATCACATTCTTATTTATTTTTTGTTCACTCACTGTAAAAGCAAATAAACCTGATGGACTTAAAGAATCTATTTTAAATCCACATGTAGTTGTCAAAAAAGACAGCTTAAACAAGAAAATACCTAAAGGAAAAGCACGAATCAATGCTGATTTTTTTTACGAAGTGCAAATTTCACCTTATGAATACGAATACCGAAAATGTAATTCTGAGGAACAAAGCTATTTTCTTCTCAATGGAAAAAGACCGACAAAAATTAACAAATTTGGTTCAATTTCAGAATTAGTTGACACTAACTTATCTTACATTCAATTTCAAAAAGATACTTTTGCGGTTTCACTTTTTGAGACTTTATATTTGGAGGGTTTCAGTTTCCGAAATCAGCACGATATTTATTTAGACGTTTATATTCCACTAAAAAGCAGTCAGCAAATTATTTCTGTTGATAAGCCTGTGATTTATGCATACAGCGACAAAGAACTTGCTTTTACTTTAAATCTTCAAAGTAAAGGTGAATTGACTTTTACCTACCCAGTTCTGCCATCCGATGCAACATGGAAAATGAAAACTAACCCCAATGGTCGATTAAGTGATGATGAAAACAAACAATATCCTTATTTATTTTGGGAAGCAAAACAAGATTTAAGTTCATTTCAACATGCTGTTCCTGATGCGCAAATTGTTCTTTCTGGAAATGAATTAGTGAACTATTTTGAACAAGAATTGGATAAACTTGGTTTAAATTCTCGCGAGAAAACTGATTTCATCACCTATTGGTGTCCAAAACTGAATGATTCTGACAAAATTTTAGTTCAATTATATGTAGATGAAAAATGTGAACTTATTGGCAAACTCAATATTGAGCCAAAACCAGATAATTTTCGCAGGCTCTATGTGACTTTTGAGAAAAATCCATCGAATTCTGAAAATATTAAAACTTTAAATTTGGATGTTGGTAAGTTTGAAAGGACTGGATTTACAGTAATTGAATGGGGAGGTAGCGAATTGAAGAAGGTTGATTTATAAATTTTGAATGTTTGCTCGTAAAATATTTATTATGAATTGTTTTAAGTTTTTTCTTTTATTCCTGCTAGCTGTGTCTCAAAATGTGTTTTCACAAGAGGGACAAAATTTGCACTCAGAAGCTTCCAAAAAGGGTTGGATTTCTTTGGGCGCAAGGTCTACCCTAAGTGGCTTTAGTCACGATGGTTTTGGTTTAGGAACTGGCGGACAATTTCGAATTCAATTTTCAAATCAATTAAATTCGGATTGGTTTGCCGACTTTATTTCTATAAATATTGATGACAAAGTTAAAAGCGACTACTACCACATTGGATGGTCGGTATTAGTTTATCCTTTTTCAAATAAACCATTTAACAACAAAATTAGTCCTTATTTTTTAGCTGGTCATTGCTTCGACTACAATCGAAAAATGGAAATTCAAAACACTGCAAACCTAAAAGAACGCTGGGGTTCGGCTGTTCAAGCTGGATTGGGAATGCATTATCATATTACACCTCGCTTTGATGTTTCGATCACAAGTCAATACATGATTCACTTTACCGAAGAAATTGAGTATCAAAACTTAAATGGAGCAATAGTTTTCAATAATCATTCCCATGCCAATTCGTTGGAAGGGCATCTTTTAACAACTTTGAGTTTGAACTATAAAATCGTGAAATTATGGGGAAGAAATTAATATTTATTTCAATATTGAGTCTTTCTTTAACAGCAATTTCTCAAGAAAAATCAGTAATTAGAGCAGGATTAATAAAAACTACTATGACAATTAGTCCGAGTAAGTCTCTTAATTCAAAAAACTCTTATTTTTATTTACATGGCTTATTAGAAGGCTATTTAAACGAAAAAATCTCAGTTTCTAGCGATGGCTATTTCTACCAAGGAATGATCAACGACGCCCGCAGTGATTTTAAATATAATCACAGTCTTTTTTTCGGTTTTGCACGCCATTTCACAAAAAACAACCTAGATTTTTACATTTTAGCTCAACCCGGAGTAATGATTACTAAAATTAATCCATCTTTTAATTTTATTTGGGACAATACTAAAACCGCTGTAAATCCAGCATTTTCAGCCAGCCTAGGAATTAATTATTACGTTGGGAAATACATGCATCTTTTTGCACAAACACGACTTGTTTTGGCAGAGCACACCACTGATTATCCAAAAAACATATCAGATCTTAGATTCTCAGCAGGTTTAGGGTTTAACATTAATTCGATCCGCTGATTTATTTTTGGAGCTTTTTCCTGCTTTCCATTTCAATCTTTTTTTAGAAAAAAAAGGATTTCCATTTCAATCAGGGCTAGGAAGATTACCTTTGATTGTAAAATTTAAGACTCAAAAAAATTAGTTTTTAAAAGAGTAATGTTTTTGAGAAAGGTAACTCAAAACTAAAATTATTGAGGTTGTTACAATTTGACTTGGCATTGGCCACCACATGAAAACTTCTACAAACAATTTTAGGAGCAAATAATTAATTAAAACGAAAAGTACCAATAAAAACAAATGTCTTCCCAATTGTTTTTTCCCTTTTAAATCACTTTCGCTCCAAACCACATATTTACTTAATAAAAATCCAATTGGAAAAGTAATACCAAATGAAATAAAAAAAGACGCAATATGAGGTTTAAAAGCATAAAAACCAAGATCTAAATCTTTTTTCTCCAAAAAATAATGAAAAGTTAAATAATAAATCACAAACCCAAGTAAAGTGTTAAAACCTCCACATGCTGCGTAATAGTAGGTCTGCTTTGGCATAATTTTTTTCACCAATGGATAGAAAAAATCAAGGATTTGAATTATTAACCTTATCAGAAAATTATTGTCTTTATACATTTATACAAAAGTACTAATATTTGAAAAATAGGCAAATATGAATCTTTGAAAATCATTTATTTGTCGAAATAATTAAATTCAATTGAACCTAAACGTAGCAAAATCGATTTTATTTTTGTAAATTCGCTATTGCAAAAAAACATTTACTAAAATAATAGTACTATTTTAAACTTTGTTGCATACTCTTGATGAATAAAAATAGACGCAGAAAAGAATACAGTACCTTGATGATTGTTAATAAAAACAATCCAAGTACGAAGTCATTCTCAATCCAAACTAAGCATTTGGCACGTCTAAAATACTATGTCTTATCATTAGCGATTTTACTCGTTGCTCTCATAATCTCCATCTTCGTTTTAAGTTCAAAATACAAGCAAAATGAACATGCAAAAAAAGAGTTAGAACGCTTCAAAAAGGAAATTGCTGGGCCACTTGCAACTGATACGAATATTGCTCGAATCTACATAAAAAAAATAGATCATCAACTGGTAAAAATCAAAAAATATTTGCAACAACGAGGAATTAAACATTCTTTTAATTTGGGAGGAAGTTCAAATGAGAAACAAAAAGCCATTGATTCCTACAAATATTACAATGTTTATTTGGCTGCTTTATTAAAAGATATTAAATATATGCCATTAGGTTACCCCCATTTTAATCACAATAATTCTCGCTACGGATACCGATCAAATCCATTTCATGGCGGCGGTTCAGAATTTCACTCGGGAGTTGATATCAGCGGTGATACAGGAGACCCAATAAAAAGTACAGCAAATGGAACTGTGTTTTTAGCTGATTGGAGCTCAGGTTACGGAAAATGTATTCGCATAAAACACAGCCATGGCTATGAAACATTGTATGGACATTTGTCAGAAATTAATGTGAAAAATGGTCAAAAGGTAAAAGCGAATCAAGAAATTGGGAAATTGGGCTCTACTGGTCGCTCCACCGGACCACATTTACATTACGAAGTTCGTTATATGGGAAGACCAATAAACCCAACTAAATTTTTAGATTTATAAAATAGAAAATATGTCTTTATTCGGAAAAAAGCAAAAAGATTTGGTTGATACACACATTTCAACAATAATCAGTGATGGTTGTAAAATAGATGGAAATATTTCAACAACAAGTACAATCAGAATTGATGGTGTTGTAAACGGTGATGTTGTTGCTAATCAAGGAATAATTGTTGGAAATAGTGGTCAAATCCTGGGCTCAATTAAAGCAGAAGAAGCGGTAGTTTTTGGTAAAATCGCTGGAAACATTCATGTGAAAAAACTTGAAATCAAAACTTCGGGGCACATTACTGGCGACATTTCAACGCAAACAATTGAGGTTGAGTTTGGTGCAATATATAATGGACGAGTAAAAATGACAGATTCTAGTTCGTCAGCAAAACCTATTTCAAGTACTTCTAAAGAAAAAGAAGCCTACATTAACGAATAAGTTCATATATTTTGGTCACAACTCCCCTATTTTTTGAAACAAAATCTTCAGCTTTTAGCGCTAGTTCAGAGAGGTTGTTTTGAATGAAATAAATAGATGTTCTTAATTCCTCTCGATTACATACAGAAAAACCAATTTCTGCATCAATAAATTGTTCTGCCTCTGGAAATTTTGTAAACTTTGGTCCAAAAATAACTGGTAAACCAAATACCGCTGGTTCTAAAATGTTATGCAATTTACCAGTAAAACCGCCTCCAATATAAGCGAAATTCCCATAAGAATAAGCATTTGCTAATTTACCAATGCAATCAATAATTAGGATGGTTTGATTGTCATACTTTTCTTTAAACTCAGAAAATTTAATCGTATTAGGAGCAAATAACTTTTCAATTTCTGCAACATGACCTGGCGAAATATCGTGTGGAGCAATAATTACTTTCTGTTTTGAAAGCAACCTATCAATTTCTTCTTTCAAAAATTGTTCGTCAATCGTCCAAGAACTCCCC
>CAZHLZ010000158.1:0-8208 GCA_964532475.1 uncultured Chitinophaga sp. | reverse complement strand
CATGCGTCAAGAAGGAATTGAGGCTGTTGAAAAAACTGGGGTTTTCTACATGGACCGTTGGGACAATGAGCCTGTTGTGACTTTAGTAAATGGAAAAGAATGTGCATTTGTAAACTTTGATGAACAAGGAATTGCTAAATGTGCCATTGAAAACGCTTACAAAGACGGAAAGACGGAGTTCAAGAAACCAATTTCATGTCATTTATACCCAATTAGAGTACAAAAATATACCGATTTTGAAGCCTTAAATTATGGTGAATGGGATATTTGCAAACCTGCCTGCGAATGTGGTTCAAAGTTAGACGTGAAAGTGTATAAATTTTTAAAAGAACCAATTATTAGAGCATTTGGAGAAGAATTTTATGCCGAATTAGAGCTAATTGATTCAGTGTTTTATTCATTAAAAAAAGAAATCTAAGCTGGGTCTTTAAAAAAGTAAAGATAATTAACATTTTTTACGTGAAAGTTTAAGCTGCATTAAAATGTGTTCTTCTCCTTGCAAAGCAAAATTCGGAATAGTTTATTATCATGTGTGTGTTTGTGACTATTAAAAATGTTGTTTTAAAGAAAAAAACGAACAAATTTTTTACAATATCAAAAAGCATATTTAAGACAACAATTTTGAATTCCAAACAAGACCTTCATTTTAAGAATTAATTTCCAAATGAATCCCTAAATTTTTGTATTTTCGCTTAAAAATTTAAAATGAAGGCTGACATTCAAGAAAATCTAATTAAGGCGATCAAAGAAAAACTTGGTTCAGAAGATACCATTGGTAGATCACTTGCAGATGTTTTGAGTTTAAGTCAAGATGCTGTGTATCGACGTTATCGTGGCGAAACAGCTTTTACAATTTATGAAATTCAGAAGATTTGTACATTCTACGGTATTTCTTTCGACTCACTTTTGGAAATTCAACAAAATAGGGTTGTTTTTCAATACAATTCACTGTCGGAATACGATTTTAGTTTGGACAAATACTTGGAAGGAATTCTGCAAGGGGTGAAGGAAATAAAGGCTCTTCCAAATGCTCAAATGATTTTAACCGTAAAAGATACTCCACTTTTTCAATTTTTGAATTTTCCGCATTTGTTGCGGTTCAAGTTATATTTCTGGGCAAAATCATTCTTAAATGTAGAAGAATACAAAAACGCTCAATTTGGTTACGAAAAAATTTCTGAAAAAACATTTCAAACTGGAAAAGAAATTCTTCAAATTTATAATTCCATCCCTTCAAAAGAAATCTACGACTTCGATTTCATGCGTGGTTTTATCAGGCAAATTCAATATTATTTTGATGCTTATTTATTTGATGACCCGAAATATGCTTTGAAATTACTTTCTGAAATGCAAGAACTTTTGAAACACATGAAAAACCAAGTCAATATCGGTAAAAAATACATGTATGGCACTCATCCTCCAGCAAATGGAAATGATTTTGAGGTTTTTCTGAACCAAACTGTTATAACAGATAGCACGTATTGTTTTGAATCTTCCACGCAAAAAGGTTTGTACATTACGCATAATATGATGAATTACTTGCATACCAAAGATGAAACTTACGTAAATGAATCTGAACAAATTTTGCATAAATTACTCGAAAATTCAAGTCTAATAAGTAAGGTAAATGAAAAGGAAAGAAATTCTTTTTTCCATCAATTAGAACGAACAGTTTTGGTTTGCAAAAATAAAATCGAAGCTGAGTTGACTATTTAGCAAATTTTCATTTTTTCCCCTTCTCTATTTGCGAAAAGTATATTTTTAAAACTGTTCTGTTTCATTATCCGCAAATTTTATCACAAAAAAGTATCTGTATTTTTGATTTTTTTGTGTTTTTCGCAAATATCATTTTACGCCTTGTGTAATTCAGTTTTTATGCGTGCATAATTGTTTCATACATTTGTCACAACAAAAAAGATAAATTATGAAAACAAAAATGATTACTTGTATAGCAGCTTTAGGAATGTTTTTTAACGTAAAAGCTCAAGGAAATAATAATCCTACAATTGTGGTGGCAATTCCGTCCATGCAGTCGATGACAATCACACCAAAAACTGCAGCGAAAATGTTAAACTTAGAATTAACAAAATTAAATACGCACAATGTGTACGATGAATTTGATGTGGCTGAAGTGGTAAATACCAATCCCGCTTTTCAAAAAGATTGTTATGGATTAAACTGCTTGACTAATTTAGGAAAAGCATTAAAAGTGGATTACGTTTTATCTGGTGGAATTGACCGCTTTGGGAAAAAGATTATCGTAAGTTTAAAAATTATTGACATCAAACAAGGTGCGATTTTTAAAACTTCTTTCAAGGAATTTGGAAATCAAGAAGAAGAATTGCAACGAATGATTGAATTGACATTGCGAGAAATGTTGGGACTTGAAAATCAAAAAGAAATAGAAGAACAATTGAGTTTTAAAAACGACGCCATCACTTCTAATAACTTAAGTAGAATCAATAATTCTGGTCCACGAATTGGTTATGCTTTATTAACTGGAAGTTTGTCTGAATTTGCCGGAAGAAGCGAGGACGAAGGTGGTTTGGACGCAATTCCTTCGCTAAGTATGATTGGGTACCAGTTTGAAAAACAATACATTGGGACAGAAAATTTCTCTGCTTTGATAGAAACGATTGTCAACATAAATGGTTTGGAACAAGGAATGTTTATTCCATCCGTTTCGGTTATGAATGGCTTTCGATTTGGGAAATCAGGTTTTGAAATTGCTTTTGGACCAAGTTTTGGATTACAACAAACTTCAAAAGGGTTTTTCGATACTGAAAATCATTATGGCAAAGGAGCAAATTATTATTGGTCAGAAGAAGATTACACAAATTATGCGAACGAACAAATTGATCCAGCAAATCCAACAATTATTCCTGATGCATTGTACAGATACCAAACACATTTAGATAAAAGAGGTACAACAAGTTTAAGTACTCGTTGGGTCATGGGAATTGGAAGAACTTTCAAATCTGGCGCCTTAAATATACCAATGAATATTTTTTATTCTTCAACAAAAAAAGGTGGAATGGTTGGTTTAAGCATGGGATTCAATGTTGTAAAGAAAAAAGAATCTGTTAACTATACAAACATTTACTAAAACCCTGATTTTATATACTAAAACCTAGAAAGGCAGTCAAATTAATGACTGCCTTTTTTGTGAATAAGTTAATTTAAATAAAAAAAGTCGAACCTTTCGATCCGACTTTATACTATTTTAATTTTATTGTTATCTTTTTATGTGACAAAGCGAAGTCGAAGTCATAATCCCAATAAAACTTGTATAGGATCTTTACCTCCAAAAATCATTCTTTCAGGGTTTTCAAGCATTTCTTTCACTTTTACAAGGAAACCAACGGAATCCTTACCATCGATGATTCTGTGGTCGTAAGAAAGTGCCACATACATGATTGGTCGTATTTCAACTTTACCATTAATTGCAACTGGACGTTCAACGATGTTGTGCATTCCTAAAATCGCAGATTGTGGTGGGTTGATAATTGGTGTGGAAAGCATTGAACCAAAAACACCTCCATTTGTAATGGTAAATGTACCACCAGTCATGTCGTCTGGGGTAATTTTTCCATCACGTGCTTTGATTGCTAATCTCTTAATTTCTTTTTCAATTTCAGCTAAAGTCATTTGTTCAGCATTACGAACCACTGGCACTAACAAACCTTTAGGGGATGATACTGCAATCCCAATATCAGCGTAATTGTGAAAAATCATTTCATTTCCATCAATTTGTGCATTTACAGCTGGGAAATGATTTAATGCTTCCGTTACAGCTTTTGTAAAGAAAGACATAAATCCTAAATTGATGTCGTGGAATTTTGCAAAACTATCTTTGTATTTAGCTCGTAAATCCATGATTGGTTTCATGTCAACTTCATTAAATGTCGTTAACATAGCAGTTTCTTGTTTCACAGCAACCAATCTCTCAGCAATCTTACGACGCATCATGGACATTTTTTCTCTATTTTGCTCACGCGTTCCACCCCATCCTTGAGCAGCATCAGCAGAAATTCCAGCAGACATGGCAGCCAAAACATCTTGTTTGGTAATGCGACCATCTTTTCCAGTAGCATTTACTTTCGCAGGATTAATTCCATTTTCAGCAATGATTTTAGCCGCTGCCACAGATGGTGTTCCATTAGCATAAGATGCTTTTTCATTTACTGGACCTGGATTTGGAGCGGCAGTTTTTTCAACCACGGGAGCAGGAGTAGCTTTTACTTCTTCTACTGCTTTTTCAGCAACAGGCGCAGCCGAACCAGCAGGTCTTTCAGCAGAAGTATCAATAGTACAAACCACTTGACCAACTTTAACAACATCTCCTTCACTCGCTTTCAAAGTGATAATTCCACTTTCTTCCGCAGGTAATTCCAAAGTTGCTTTGTCTGAATCTACTTCAGCGATTGCTTGATCTTTTTCAACGTAATCTCCATCGGATACCAACCATGTTGCAATTTCTACTTCTGAAATCGATTCTCCTGGACTTGGTACTTTCATTTCTAATAATGACATGGCCTAAATTTTTATTTTAATATTTTTAACACGTAGATTTCGACTTCGCTCAATCCACGTGAGTTGAGTGGAGTCGAAACTCACATAAATTAGTTAACTTTTACCTTCGCAAATTGAAATACATCTTCGAAGAGGTGTTTCAATCGTTTTTCATGTAATTTTTTTGAACCTTCAGCCGCTGCTGCAGAAGCTCTTCTTGTAATTCCAACAAATGGAATGTGTCTCAAACTCATTGCGATGTATGTCCAAGCTCCCATGTTTGCTGGTTCTTCTTGCGCCCAAACAATGTTTTTTGCATTTTTATAACTTGCAATCACATTTTCAATTTGAGTTTGAGGCAAGGGATATAATTGCTCAATACGAACGAAAGCCATATTGTCAACACCTAATTGAGCCGCTTTTTCTTTCATTTCGTAGTAAAATTTACCCGAGCAAAATACTACCGTGTCAATTCCATCTTTTTTCGAAATGTTGTCGTCCAAAACTTCTTGGAAACCACCTTTTGCCATTTCATTCAAACTCGATGTTGCTGCTGGGTGACGTAATAACATTTTTGGAGAAAAAACAACCAATGGTTTTCTAAATTCTCTTTTCAATTGTCTTCTCAACAAATGGAAATGATTCGCTGGAGTTGAAGTGTTTACAACTTGAATATTGTAATCAGCACATTGCTGTAAAAAACGCTCCATTCTACCACTTGAATGTTCAGCTCCCTGACCTTCATATCCATGAGGTAACAACATCGTTAAACCACTTTGAGTTGACCATTTGTCTTCTCCCGCAGTGATAAATTGGTCAATCATAATTTGCGCTCCATTGAAGAAATCTCCAAATTGTGCTTCCCAAATTGTTAATCCATTTGGAGTAGATAAAGAATAACCATATTCATAACCTAAAACGCCATATTCTGACAATAATGAATTGTAAATGTAGAATTTAGCTTGTTTATCAGAAAGCATGTTTAAGGTTTCGATTTCTTCTTCCGTGTCTTCTGTTTTTACAACAGCATGACGGTGAGAGAAAGTTCCTCTTTCCACATCTTGACCAGAAATACGAACAGGATGTCCTTCTTCCAATAAAGTTGCATAAGCCAACATTTCTGCAGAACCCCAATCTAATTTATCTTCCTTGATGGCATTTAAGCGATCTTCAAAGATTTTAGAGATTTTACGGAAATATTTTTTACCTTCAGGTAGTGTAGCTAATTTCGTCCCCAAGGCTAATAAAGTCTTCTTATCAACACCAGTATCCATTGATTTAACAAAATCTTCTGGTTTACTGTGACGGTAACCCTCCCAAGTTTTACTTAAAAAATCATAGGTAATTGCTTTTTCGTTTTTACGAGATGCTTCAAACTCGCTTTCTAAATAGGCGTTAAATTCCGCTTCTAACTTAGTAGCATCATCCTTAGTCATCACACCTTCGGTTTCTAATTGCTTGAAATAAATATCTTTTGGATTTGGATGTTTTGCAATTAAATTATATAAATGTGGTTGTGTGAATTTAGGCTCATCACCTTCATTGTGACCATATTTACGGTAACACAATAGGTCAATAAAAATATCTTTTTTGAAATGTTGTCTGTATTCTATTGCAATTTCAATTGCTTGAACTACCGCTTCCACATCATCTCCATTTACATGGAAAACTGGTGATAAAGTTGTTTTAGCAACATCGGTACAATAGGTTGAAGAACGAGCATCTAAATAATTGGTTGTAAATCCAACTTGGTTGTTCACCACAATATGAATTGTTCCTCCAGCTCTGTATCCATCTAAAGTCTGCATTTGAATTACCTCGTAAACAATTCCCTGACCAGCAACAGCCGCATCTCCGTGAATCATTACAGGACAAACTTTGTTTTCGTCTTTAAATGTATGATCAATTTTAGCACGAGCAATACCTTGTACCAGTGGATCAACTGCTTCTAAATGCGATGGATTTGGAGAAAGCGTAACACCAATTGTTTTTCCATTTTTTAAGGTAACTTCTGAAGTAAATCCTTGGTGATATTTAACATCTCCATCAAAATCTCCTTCGTAATCAAATTCTTTTCCTTCAAATTCTGAGAAAATATCTTGCGGACGTTTTTCAAAGATGTTTGTTAAGGTATTTAAACGACCACGGTGTGCCATTCCCATTACGAAATATTCAACTCCTAAGTCAGATCCTTTGTTCACCAAAGTATCTAATGCTGGAATTAATGCTTCTCCCCCTTCAATTGAAAAACGCTTCTGACCTACGAATTTTTTACCCAAAAATGCTTCAAAATTCGTTGCTTGATTTAATTTTTTGTAAATTTCAATCTTGCGATCTTTGTCTATTTGTGGACGATTTTTTAATTCAATTTTATTTTTGATCCAATCGATTCTATAAGGTTCACGCATGTAAGCAAACTCAATTCCAATAGATTGACAATAAGTTTGTTCTAAATGAGCTATAATTTCTTTTAAACTTGCAGCTCCAATTCCTACGGTTTCACCAGCTTGAAAAACTAAATCTAAGTCGGCTATAGACAAACCAAAATTCTCGATATCTAATGTTGGCTCATATTTTCTTCTATCGCGAACAGGATTTGTTTTTGTAAACAAGTGACCTCTTGTTCGATAGCCGTTGATGAGGTTTAGAACTTTAAATTCTTTTTGAAAATTTTCAGGAATTGCTCCTCCATCTTCATAATTTGTTTGTGCAAAATCGAATCCTTCGAAAAATTTTTGCCAGCCAATATCAACACTTTCAGGGTCTTTTGTATACGATTGATAAAGGTGGTCAATCGCTGACACATCTGCGTTTCCTACATATGTTACTTTATCCATGTTTCTAAGAGAATTTTAGGAGCTGTAAAATTACATAAATAGTTTAATATTTAATTGAAAAATCATGGTATTTTAATAAAAAAACGCCACTAAAAATAATTTAGTGACGCTTCTCGTTTGATTAGAAATAAATTCTGTTCCTATTATTTTACTGAAATTTGTTTAATGATCTCATTTTCATTTACATAAATCTTTACAAGGTAGATTCCACTTGCATAATTTTCAGTTGGAATGAAAACTAAATTATTCCCAGCATTTGATTGAATATCTACTGTATTATGTATTTTTCCTAACACATCAATTATTTGAATACTTGTTTTTGAAGGAGTATCTAAATTATATTCAATAGCCAATTCTTTTTCAACTGGATTTGGATAAAGTGTTAAATTCAATTTTTCTTCACCTTCCATCACACTAGTTATAGGTTCACCAACTAATTCTTCAGAAGGTGTTGATGCATAAATATTGATGTTATCCAAATATAAATTATTTCCACCTTCACCTTCAAATCTAAACTTGTATCTAAATGTTTCATTCCAGTACGAAGAAATAATATTTGTTAAATGAACTGTTGTCCAATGTTCGGGTAAAGTTGGTGTCCATGCTGCTGATGAAACTAAAGAGGACAATGTATTTCCTTGAATGGTTTTTCTGATTTCCCACGTTTCTCCGCAATTTCCTGTAAGTAAAACGTATAGTTTCTCTGTATTTGCAGAATTTCTTTTCTTGTAAGAATATCTAAATGAAAATGTTACCCCAGCAGTAGTTGCTATGGAAGATAAATCTACAGGGTTTGCTATTAACTCATCTAAATTTGCACCTGATTGTCCATAGTTAGCCAATTTTACAGATTTCGAAC
>CAZHLZ010000157.1:0-8216 GCA_964532475.1 uncultured Chitinophaga sp. | reverse complement strand
AATCCATTTGATAGTTTTGGGTTGATTCCTCATGTAGAGGCTGATGGTTATATATGTTACAGTGACGACAATGTTATTATTGATTTTAATAGGTCTAAAGACTTAATTGAAGATACTTTAGAAAAAGTAATTGAAACGCTTGAAAATGGTATAACTAATAAAAATGAGGGTGATTTTTTATCTGAAATTGAGGATTACTGGGTTAGGAACAAAAAATTGTCAAAAGGACATTTTTTTTCAAATATTGAGTCTTACACCAGTATCTCAAAAATTAATTGGAGACAAATTGGAACAGGCATAGAAAAGAAAATAATTTTTGGATCAGAAAATTCAATACTATTTGCCTGTCAAAAAATATTTGGAAGAAACGAAGTTTACTCAACTTTAAAATCAGCAATTTATGTTCCACTTTTAAATGGGCAAAACCTTCTTCCAAAGTCATATGACACATTTTGGACTTTCAAAGAAATTAGAGAAATTATTTTTGATAACTTGGAGACTCATAATAAAGAAGTTTTAGAAAGAATTTTGTCAGATTACAAAAAAGCAAATAAAATAGAATACCTTTTACTGGGTATAGATCATTCGGATGGCTTTAAAATTCTAGGGGTAGAAATTATCAATTCAAGCTCAAAAGTTCATCCGTTATTTGCAATCTCAGATAATTTTAACGTAAAACCAATTCATATCATTAGGCTGGAGAAGAATATTATTAAAGCCAGACAACATGAAAAATCTAAAATTGCAAACGTACTTTTAATTGGTTGTGGTTCCGTTGGTAGCAGAACAGCACTTGAATTAATGAGTGTTGGAATTGAAAGTATATATCTCGTTGACGATGATAAATTATTTTTAGAAAATATCTATAGACATCAATTAGGTGTTGAAAGTGTTGGGAAAAATAAAGCACAAGCAATCGAACAAATTATAAAGAAAAAATTTCCTTTTGAGAAAGCTAAATCTAATTCAAAAAAGATTGAAAATCTCATTAACAAAGGAGAAATTGACTTAAATGAATTCGACTTAATTATAAGTGCAACAGGTTCACCTAATACAAATTTGTTCTTAAATAAATATATGATTAATGAACAAATAAAAGTGCCAATAATTTATTCATGGAATGAACCTTATGGTATTGGAGGTCATAATTTGATTATATCAAATAACAAAATAAGCTGCTATAAATGTATGTATGATGGGTTAATTAATAGAGCTTCATTTTGTCAACCTGAGCAATCTTTTATAAAAAAAACAGCTGGTTGTTCTTCTGGTTTTATACCATTTAGTAATATTGATTCTTTAAAAACAAGTTTAGATTGTATTGAACTAATAAAGCAAATGGAAGAAACCAAAGATGGATTAAATTATTTAAAATCTTGGAAAGGAAAGGATCTAGAATTTATAAAAGCTGGTTTTAAGGTTTCAGAAAGATATAAATTAGCAAAAAGTAGCTTTGAAGAAAAAATAATTTTAGAAAAAAATATTAATTGTCATTGTGCCAATGAAAGTAAGAAATAGAAGGTATTATTTAACTAATGGGGGTGTTTTTGAAATTTCTAATGAAGTCTTAGCACAAATGCTTTCTTATAGACAAAAGAAAAGTAATGACTTGGAAGCAGGTGGAGTATTATTAGGTCGTTTTATAACTAATTCTAAAAATATAATTGTTGACGAATTAAGTAAACCATCAATAAAGGATAAACGAACAAGGAACAGTTTTAAAAGAGACCAAAAAACTCACCAGAAAATCATTGATAATTTTTGGAAAATGAGTAATGGTAAGTGTAATTATTTGGGAGAATGGCACACCCACCCAGAATCATATCCTAAGCCATCTGATATAGATGTATCAAGTTGGCAAAAAATACTAAAAGAGGATGTTTTTTCTAGTAGATATTTGTACTTTATTATTATTGGAATAAAGGATTATAGTTTATGGGAAGGAGACAGAAGAGAATTAAAAATAAAAAAATTGAATTATGAATAATAAAAGAAAACAATTATCACCAAACTTAAAATTAAAATTGTGGGTTGAATCAGCTGGTAGATGTGCATTTAGGAGTTGTAATAAACATTTATGGTATAATAATACGACGCATGACGCTCTGAGTTGGGGGCAATTAGCTCATATTATTGGAGCTAGTCGAACTGGTCCAAGGGGAAATTTTAATTCTCCATTATTAGAATCTGATCCAAATAACATAATTTTACTTTGTCCAGAATGCCATTTTTCAATAGATTATGGAAGAAATATTTCAAAATATCCTCCAAGTTTATTAAGCGAAATGAAGTTAGAGCATGAAGCTAGAATCCGGCTATTACTAGATGTTCAAAGAAATAAAACTACAGTTCTTAAATTTTGTTGTCCAATTAAAAATCAGCCAATAAGTATTACAGATGAAAGCATTTATAATGCCGTTTTACCAAATTATCCAGATTCAATAAGTGTACATTGGGATAAAATAAACATTGATAGTTTTGACTACACCACAAACAACTGGGAGTATGCTAAAAAACAAATTGACAACATGTTTGAACTTTTTAATAAAAAAAAATCAGCAGGTCAAGTTAATGATTTATCTATTTTTGGAATCGGACCAATGCCTTTATTATTCTATTTAGGTTATAAATTTAGCGATACAATTCCTGGTGAAGTATTTCATGCTCAACGTGATAATTCTCCTGAAGAAAGATTTTGTTGGAAAAAAATAAAAGATGAATCTAAGTTTAAATATGAGATTGAACAGATACAAAGTTCAAAATCAAATAAAATTTTAATACTATTTTCTTTAAGTGATTATTTGAGTCCTGATAAATATCAAAATTTGAATGTTCAAGATTTTAACATTTATGAATTCAAAATTGAAAATCCTTCACCTTTATTTTTAAAGTCAAAAGCGCAAATGATTATTTTTAATCAGCAATGTAGAGATCTTCTAAATATAATTCAAAAAGATAATGGTATTAATTGCGAAATTCATATTCTACCAGCAATGCCAGCTGCGCTTGCAATATCTTTTGGAAGATTAGTTATGCCAACTAAAGATCCAAAAATAGTCATTTATGAATTTGTAAATAATGAACCACAACCTGTTGTTGAATTAAACTGTAGTGATAGCTAAAATTATTAGTTGGTTTTACAGAAAATCGACAAACTTTTTTTAAGAAAACAATCTGATTTATATTTTCGAAAAGAAATACCGATAAACAATCAATACCATTTCAAGGATTGAAATGCTTTTCTTGTAAATCGGAATCAGCTAAAATTATATAAGGTTTTGAATTATCTTGATTAGTTCAATTTGAGGGAAGCAGTCAGATTTATCTTTCCGGAATGAAACATGCGACCATATTCCAGGACTGCCATTCATGGCCAACCTTGAATATTCCCACATTTCGGGATTGTAAGTCTTTGGAATCTTGTACGTTTCACACAAATAATTAACTAAAATCTGCAAGGATTTCAATTGTTTATCCGTATATTTCTGATAATACCTTGAACCTCGAAATGGTTTTTCTAATTCAACAACTTCATCGCTTGGTACAATGGTTCCAGTGGATGAGGTAAACTTTGCCTTGATACCAGATTTTATTGAACTGCGTTTTAAAGATCCCCAAGCGCATAATTCAATCCCGATGGACTCTTGGTTCAGCTGGGTATTTGAAATAACTTTCAAATTATCAAAGCTGCCGCTTTTCTTATTTTTCGCTTTCGTGCCCAAATGATGTGCCCAATGTCTTGAACTGAAGCACTGGTGGATTACTCCTTCGCGATCAATGATGAAAGCTGTACCAACTTTGGCTGGAGTTTTGTTCCATCCTGCCATGACATTTTTGGCATTGCCATTGGAAACGGTGTGGTGAAGTACGATTTGTTTTTTAGGAAATTCTTCCTGGTAGTATTGGGTTTCTTTGAGACGGACTTGGACGATTTTACTTGTGTCGAGTTTTGGGATGTTTGTTTTCATTTTTATTTTTTTTGTTATTATTTGGCAAGTAGACTGCTTACAAGCAGTCTTTACTTGCGTTTGTCTGGACTAGTGCTTGGAAATGTGATAACATTGAACATTTCACGAAGTCTGGAGCGCACACGGTTTCCGTAGATTTTTTCAAGATCATTGGCATTGAGGTTAGTGGTGGCGTGGGTGATGCGTTTGTGTGTTTTTAGATATTCGTAACGTGTAAGAAGAATTTCTGCAATCACATTGCATTCATTGCCAAAGTGTTTGATACTTTGCTCCACGCCGAGATCATCAAAGCAAAAACCTTTGTAGGTTAAACCGTATTTAGAAAGAACCGAGAAGCCATCTTCTATGAATTCAGCTGTTATGTCACGAGTTGGTCTGACAATGTATTGCAATTTTTCTTGGGCTAATTCGAGGAAAAGTTTCATCAAAGTTGTTTTACCACAACCAACAGGACCAACTAATAATATCCCTTTTTTTATGTCAATTCCTTTTTCGGCACAACTTGTTGGATCGTGGATGAAATACAAGAATAGTTTTTCTAAGATTTCTTCGTCTTCCTTGTAAAACTTGAAATCTTCTCCGAATTTTTGCTTTCCAATCATTTTCAAGTGAACTAATGTTCTGTGAAAATGGAAGTACTTAATACCATTTTTTTCAATGAAATATTGAATTGTTTCCATGATTTTAGATTTTAGATGATAAACTAAAGACAGAAGACTTTAAAGCGGAATGCTGTAGTCTTTGTCTTGATCTACGTGTAAATAGTTTGTTTTTTCTTTTTGGTGCGAATTATTATATTTCCCAATATTCGCCATCCAATTGTTGGCGGCTGCACGCCAATTTTTCATTTTATTTTTTCCAACCAGCCAACCGTTTGCTTCGTAGTGGTTGAAAAACTTATTCGCTTCGGATTTTGGTTTTTCTTTTTCCAAAAAATACGCTTCCACTTCTTCCAGATTTTTTGGCGTATTTGTTTCCACTTTTTTAGAAACATTTTTTTCTTTTTTAAAAACAATACTTTCATTATTTGAGTTTTTTGTATTTACTAATTCATTAGAATTAGTGTTTGAAATAGTTTTCTTTTGTTTACTATGTTTAGTATTGTTTATTGAAGGCTCCGATACTTGTCCTGCAACTTGTACTTCAAGTTGTCCTTGAACTTGTACCGAAGCTTGTTCAATACTTGTCTCAAAATTGAACATGTACACAATGCTACCTTTCAAGGGATTGTGTGATGGTTCATATTTCAAGTAAGACCAATTGTTAAGGTCATTCAAACAGCGGTGGTATGTACCTTTTGAACCAATTTTCGAAATTTTCATTACTTCCGCTCGATTGATGGAAATTGGATTTTTGAATCGATTCAAATTCCACAATTGAAAAAGTGCCAAATACAAACTTACATGAGCAGTATTTAACCGATCGTCTTCTGAAAACTTCTCAATTACATTTGAAAGCTGTTTGATGTAGTTCATCGCGTTCTTCTGTGATTAACTTTATTGCTTTCTAAAATTTGAACAATATCATCATACAAATAATACAAAGCATTTCCCATCTTGGTAAAGGGCAATGTGCCGCTAACTCTTAAGTTTTGCAATGTTCCTGGAGAAATATCTAACATTTCTCTTACTTCTTGAGATTTCAACCATTTTTTTGGTTTGTGAATCGAATTCCCACTCAAGATTTTTTGTAATTCGTCAAAAAGTTCTTTTTTAAACTCTTGCAAATCTTCAACTGTTAAAATTGTTGCTGCCATAATTCAAATTAATTTTTGGCAAATTTGAATCAATTAAATACGACACATTGCCAACCTATTACCAAGTTGGTATCAAAAAAACTCAAATGCTAAAGTCCAAATTCGTCCTCAATCCTTGTGTTTAGTGCGTCTTTGAGCTGTTTTAAAAAAGTATCTGATTCAGTTCTATTTTTTAATGAAATGAAATCACGATAGACATCTTTCAATTCAAATTTGAAAATTGTTGAAAATGCCAAGGTCAAATCTTTGATGCTTGCTTTACCATCATTCACTGTTTTGGATGCTGCAATAGCATAAATTAACTCAATCAAAGCAATTTTTGAATGGGTCCATTGTAAATTAGGTAACTTAACCTCATCCACATTGTCTTCAATCGGTTGAAGTTCTTCTAACAATAAGTCAAAAGCTTTGAATTTGGCAAAAATCAGTGTGTGAGAAGCATCTGTTCTTTTATCCAGTTCAATACGTTGATCATCAAATTGAATTATATTTTCTGGACTAAAACGCATGAAATAGATTTTGTCCAAATGAGTAGCACCGGATTTGTAGTAAAGATAAAGCTGTTTGTTTTGCTCTTTGAATTGTTTTATTTCAAAGATGGTTGATTGTGAAAACTCACTTGAACCAAGTATTTTCTCGGATTCAAGTGAGTGTAATTTTTGATAATAAATTAGCTTTGCATAAAGTTCAGTTTTGATATTCTTAAAGACAATTATTTCATCTTCACATTTTTCAAAATGATGATTTCGAATTTTGTCTTTAAAACTGTTCAGTGCATCTAAACATAAACAAATTGCTTGTTTGAATTCTTCAGCTTTTGAAATCGCTTCAAAACTGTTGCGTTCTAATTGGAGCTCTAATTTGATAAGCTCACTTGAAAATAATTCTTTTTTTTCATGAGAAATTAGTTTTAAAAATTATTCTCATTTACGTAAATTTCATTATTTTGCTTCATTATATCGCTGCTCTTTTGCAGTGAACATTTTCTCTTTAAGCACATTCATGTCATGACTCACTTTGTTTTCCAATACCTGGGCATAAATCTGAGTTGTTTGCAACTTTGTATGTCCAAGTAATTTGGAAACTGTTTCAATCGGAACGCCATTTGCAAGTGTTACAGTCGTTGCAAAAGTATGACGAGCAATGTGCATCGTTAAAGGTTTGTTTATTTCACAAATGGTTGCAATTTCTTTCAAGTATGCGTTCATTTTTTGATTGGATTTAACCGGCAATAATTTGTTGTGAATTTCGCAATATGGATGTTCTTTGTATTTCTCAACAATTTCAAAAGCTGGAGGAAGTAAGGGAACATTAGAGGTAGTTCCAGTTTTAGTTCTGGAAGTGTAAATCCATTTACCTCCATCAATTCCAGTTACTAAGTCATTTTTACTTAATTTCTCTACATCAACAAAAGCATAGCCAGTATAACAACAAAACAGGAAAATATCTCGTACCTCTCTCAATCTTTCAAAAGCTAGTTCTTTATTGGCCAATTGATTTAATTCTTCTTTGCTTAAAATATCTCGCGTTACTTTTTTGAATGAACATTTGAAGTTAACGAATGGATTTTTAGGCAACCAATTGTTTGTAACAGCCATGTTTACCACTTTTTTAAGGTTTCGAATGTATTTCATCGCGGTATTATGAGCAATCTTGTGTTCAATTTTAAGGAAATACTCAAAGCTCGTTATGAAATTGTGATCTAACTCTACCAAGTCTATCTCCGTTCGTTTGTGTTCTTTTTTTAGAAAGTCTTTTAACTTTGACAATACGGTTTCAAACTTGGTATGAGTTGCTTTCACCACATCAATTCCAACCAGTTTTTTCATTTGATCATTGTGGTACTGAAATACTTCAACCAAACCTTTGTTTTTTTCCTTGACTCCCATATAGCTGTCTTTCAGCGTGAATGCTGTTATGGGTTTTCCTTTTGCTAATAAAATGCTTTGGTGCTTATTAATTTCTGCACGAATGTTTTCTAAATGTGCATTAATCGACCTTGCTTCTTCGGAATAACCTTTTACTTTTCCTGATTCACTTAGCCATAAATTTGGGTCAACAGAACGTCTGATACCGAATTGTGACCTCACACCATCTACTGTAATTCGACAGAAGATTGGTGCTTTTCCTTTCGCCATTCTGGATTTATATATCCAAAACAGTACAGATACAATTTGATTTGTTTTCATATTATTTGTTTTTAAAGTGTACCGAATTACCTAAAATACACCTTCAAAACCATTCAAATTCTATCAAAACATATCGTTATATATTATTGAATAACAATATTTTACAAATAATTCGGTACAGTTTGACAAAGAAAATATTTTGTTACCGCAAACTCTACCAACTTGGTTGTTATTTTTTGAATAATATGGAATATAGGAGAAATAAAAAACCCCTTAAAATCAATGTTTTAAGGGGTTTTGAGTGCTTTTAAAATGAGCTTAAGCGGTCTGGACGGGACTCGAACCCGCGACCCCATGCGTGAC
>CAZHLZ010000156.1:0-8239 GCA_964532475.1 uncultured Chitinophaga sp. | reverse complement strand
GCAAAAAATAATCTTTTTCACCAACAGAATTCCTATGATTTTCGCCCCAAATTAATTCTATTTGCTCAACTTTGGTTTGAGAATTTAAAAGAAAAATTAAATTCGAGAAAAGAAATAATAAAACCAAATTTAAAAAATTAATTTGGCAAGTTATTTGACGTTTTTTCATTTTACAAAGTTCGTTAAAAATACAATAATGTGAAATTAAAAACGTTTATTTTTTTTGATTATTGCATTTTGATTTGCAATTTTGTAACCAATTAATAAATTTTTCGTAATATTGTAGAACTTTTTGTTAGTTGTTTTTAACAAAAATAAACCATTTAATAACTTTATAAAGTAACATGAAAAACTTTAAGTATATAGTTATCACACTTTTAGGGATGTCATTTTCACAAGAAATGTTGGCACAAGACCCTACATTTACACAGTTTTATGCTAATCCATTATACCTCAATCCAGCGTTTGCAGGTTCACATGGATGCCCCAGATTTAACATGAACTATAGAAATGAATGGCCAAGTTTGTCAAGCAATTATGTTACTTACAGTGCATCTTATGATTCCTATTTTAAAAACATTTCAGGAGGGATTGGACTTTTAGCTACACACGACCAGCAAGGAAAAGGAACAATTAATACCTACAACTTAGGTTTAATTTATTCTTTTCATTTAAAGATAAACAGAAAGTTTTCTATGTTATTCGGTGCAAAAGCAGCTTGGACACAAAAGTTTTTAAACTGGGATAAACTTACTTTTGGAGATATGATTGATGAAAGAAAAGGATTTATCTACCAAACTGGCGATATTAGAAATAATGGATCGAGAGGATTTTTTGATGCTTCCGCTGGAATGGTTGGTTTTTCCAAAAGATTCTTTTTTGGATTTGCAGCACATCACTTAAACAGACCAAATGAATCCATGATTCAAGGAACTTCAAGATTGCCTATCCGCTATACCGCTCATGCAGGTGCAGATATTCAAATTGGTAACAAATCAAGATTTGCAACAAAAACTTACATTATGCCAAACGTCATTTTCCAATATCAAAGAGGTTTTATGGAAATGAACATTGGTACTTATGTTAGGTATGGTAACTTCCAAGCAGGTGCTTGGTTTAGAAATAAAGACGCATTTATTTTAACTGTTGGAATAAATACTGGAACCTTGAGATTAGGTTATAGTTACGACGTTACCGTTTCTAAATTAAATAATGGTGTTTCTGGTGGTTCTCACGAAGTTTCATTTGGTTTAAACCTAAAATGTCGCGACAAACAAACAGCTTTTAAAACGCTTTCATGTCCTTCATTCTAACTTTCTCAAAAAAAATATAAAAAAAGTGTAACTATTTTGTTAAATTACGTTTATACATTAAATTTGCACCCACTTATAATTGAATAAATTATGAAAAACAATAAAATAAATATGAAAATGTTACGATTTTTATCACTAGCAGTAGTAGCCATAGCACTTCTTGCTTCTTGTAACAAAGAAACATCTTCATCAACAGGATGGAGTTACAACGACCCAAAACAAGGTGGTTTTCAAAAAGTACCATTTGTTGACCAAGAAACTGGACCAGGTTTAGTTTTAGTAGAAGGGGGTACTTTTACAATGGGTAGAGCAGAGCAAGATGTTATGTACGATTGGAATAACCGTCCAGCAAGAGTTACTGTTTCTTCATTCTACATGGATCAAACTGAGGTTACAAACTTTCACTGGTTAGAATACCTTTATTGGATTACAAGAGCATACCAAACTTATCCATTAGTTCATAGAAGTGCACTTCCAGATACATTATGCTGGAGATCACCACTTGGATTTAATGAGAAATTCGTTGACTATTACCTACGTCATCCAGCTTATAGAGATTATCCTGTTGTTGGTGTATCTTGGTTACAAGCATCTGACTACTGTAAATGGAGAACTGACCGTGTGAATGAATATATTTTGATTAGAGAGGGAGTGTTAAGATTTAACGTAGACCAAGCAAACGAAAATACATTTAACACAGAATCCTATTTAGCTAATCAATACCATGAAGGAGAAATAATCGCCGAAGGTGGAGTGCAAGATTTAGATCCATCAAAAGTAAATGGTAAAAAATTGGGTTCACGTATAGTTAAAATGGAAGATGGTTTATTGCTTCCACGTTACCGTCTACCAACTGAAGCTGAATGGGAATATGCATCTTACGGTTTAATTGGAAACTTAGAGCCAGGAACTGAAAACAACTCTGATAGAAGACAATATCCTTGGGATGGTCACTGGGTAAGAAATGAAGATGACCAATTTAAAGGTTCTATTCGTGCCAACTTCGTTAGAGGACGTGGAGATTACATGGGGGTTGCTGGTCAATTAAATGATAATGCTGACGGTACTGCTCCAGTTGAATCATATTGGCCAAATGACTACGGTTTATACAACATGGCTGGAAACGTTTCAGAATGGGTATTAGATACATACAGACCTCTTTCTTCTGAAGACTTTGATGAATTCAGACCATTTAGAGGAAATGTGTTCACCACAAAAGTACTTAATAACGAAGGCGCAATCGAAACCAAAAATGCTCAGGTTCAATACGATGTTCACGGAATGAAAGAATATTTGAATGAGTTTGAAAGAGTTAGATACCAACGTTTATCTGCAGGATTACATGATCCAAATGATTCATTAATTGCAGGTTTAGAAAAAAATATTGCTTCAAGAAATAAAGTGAAATTAGGATACGAACCTGATCAATATTTTGTTTCTCATGGAAAAAAGAAAGATTCAGTTGAATTGGCTTTACTAAGAAGAATCAACAATATCCTTGACAAAGCAATTGAGTACAAAAATGACAAGTATGACATTGATGCATCTCAATTGGTTCAAGATCAAATCTTCGAAGGTTTATTTGTGGATGAAATTAGAACAAGTAAAGAAGGTGAGGAATATGCTTACGAAGTAATTACGATGTTGAGACAAGGTTTTTCTGAATTCATTGTAAACACTCCTGGTAAATTGAAATACAGAAATGTAACAGAAGAAGAAAACATTGGAAGATTAAACTACCGTAAAGATGATTACATTGATCATTTAGATGGTGATATTGAAAGTTCTATTTACTACAACAATGATGACAGAAGAAACTCTATCAATCAAGCGACAAGAGACCCAAATTTAATTATGTACCAAAATCAACATGAAGAGTACAATTTAAATGGTGAAATCTTGAAACCAAATGATAGAACTTCGTGGCCAACAACTTTAATTTCTGACCGTTCTAAGGTTTACAAAGGTGGTTCATGGAAAGACAGAGCTTATTGGTTAGTTGGAGCAAACAGAAGATTCTTGGATGAAGACCAATCAACGAGTACAATTGGTTTCAGATGTGCCATGGATCGAGTTGGAAGTCCAACAGGTTTAAACGGAAAAGCCAAAGAGAAAAAACGTAGAAAAGAACAAAGAAGATAGAATAATCTCAATAATAATTAGAAACCCATCAATTCATTTGATGGGTTTTTTTATTTTTGTACTATGGAAAATTTATTTGATTTATTTTATCAGTCCACTGGAGTATCAACAGATACAAGAAACATAAAACCAAATTCATTATTTGTCTGTCTTTCTGGCGAAAAATTTAATGGAAATACTTTTGCTAATCAAGCTTTAGAACTTGGCGCGAAATTCGTTATTGCGGATGATCAATCAATTTGTGATGAAAAAACAATATTTCATGTCCCCAATTGCCTTGTTTTTCTTCAAAAGCTTGCGAATTACCACAGAAATAAATTCAATATTCCAGTAATTGGGATCACAGGAAGTAATGGAAAAACAAGTACGAAGGAGTTAATTAATTGTGTACTTTCAAAAAAATATAAAACCTTATCAACAATAGGTAATTTAAATAACCATATTGGAGTGCCACTAACCCTACTCCGTTTAACAGGAGAAGACGAAATTGCCATTATAGAAATGGGGGCAAACAAATTCAAAGACATAGAAGAATTATGTCAAATTGCTGAACCTAATTTTGGAATCATTACAAATATTGGTAAAGCTCATTTAGAGGGCTTTTTAAATTTTGAGGGCGTTCTAAAAACTAAAAAAGAATTGTACGATGCAGTTTCAATAAAAAACGGAACCCTATTTTACAATTCTGATGATGAAATTCTCTGTAATAATTTACCCAAAAACACCAATTCAATTTCTTTCGGAACCAAAGAGGAAGCAACTATTAGCGGACAATTAGTAGCCTTGAACCCATTTATTAAGTTAAAATGGAAAAGCACTGATTTTCAGTCAGAGGAAATTCAAACTTCGATGATTGGAAAATATAACTTTTACAATTTTTTGGCTGCAATTAGCATTGGTCATTTTTTTAAGGTCGAAAATGAAAAAATATGTCATGCAATACAAAATTATGAATCTACAAACAATCGCTCGCAGATAAAAAAAACAGCAACAAATACGTTAATTTTGGATGCATACAATGCAAATCCATCAAGTATGAGTTCCGCTATCGAAAGCTTTAGTTTGATTGAGCACACTCAAAAAATTGCAATTTTAGGTGATATGTTTGAATTGGGAACCGATTCTTCTTCGGAGCATGAAAAAATCATTGCAACAATCAAAAAATTGAATCAGCCAAGTTTCTTTATTGGAGAACGATTTTACGAATTTTATCAACAACAAGATCCATTAATTTCTTTCTTCAAAAACAAGGAAGATTTCAAGCTATACTTGGAAAATAATGCAATTACTGACAAATTAATTTTATTAAAAGGTTCACGAGGAATCGGTCTCGAAGAACTTGTTGAAAAACTTTAACATTTTTTAAGATTATTTCATTGAAATAGCTTAATTTTACACCTTTTAAATTAAATTATGTCAGCAAATTCTCACAAAGTAACGGCAGCAGGCATCATCATTACCATTGGAATTGTATTTGGTGATATCGGAACATCGCCACTTTATGTATTTCAAGCAATTACCGGTCAAGGTAAAAACGTGTCTGAAGCATTAGTTTTAGGCGGGCTTTCATCGGTGATTTGGACCTTGATTTTATTGGCAACAATCAAATACATTTATTTTGCCTTAAATGCAGACAACAAAGGTGAAGGTGGAATTTTTGCCCTATTTGCTCTTCTCAAGGAGAAAAAAGTAAAATGGATTATTATTCCTGCTTTAATTGGTTGCGCCACCTTAATGGCAGATGGATTTATTACGCCAGCAATTTCCATTTCCTCGGCTGTAGAAGGGATTGAAAACATATATCCTGATTTCCCTACAATACCAGTTGTTTGCGGAATTATTTTCGTACTTTTTGCAGTGCAACAATTCGGAACCGCCGCAATTGGGAAAGCTTTTGGACCCATCATGTTAATTTGGTTTGGATTACTAGCTTATCTTGGTTTTACCAATGTTACTCAAAACCCTGAAGTTTTGAAGGCTTTTAATCCTTACTATGCATACAACTTAATCGTAAATGTGGATGGTGGATTCTGGGTTCTTGGTGCAGTATTTTTGTGTACAACTGGAGCAGAAGCTTTATATAGTGATTTAGGTCACTGTGGAAAAGGAAATATCCGAATTTCTTGGGCTTTTATGTCTTCAATTCTTGTTTTAAACTATTTAGGTCAAGCTGCACTTTGTTTGAGTCCAAACTTTAGTTTAGAAAAGGGTCAAACCATATTTTACAAAATGGTTTCCACAACCTCTGCTGACTTACTTCCTTGGGCAATCGGAATTGCAACTGCAGCCACTATCATCGCCTCTCAAGCTTTGATTACAGGAGTATTTACCTTGATGAACGAGGCCATCAAGCTAAAATTGTGGACAAACTTAAAAGTTAAATATCCAACTGAACATCAAGGTCAAATTTACATTCCTTTTATCAATTGGTTTTTGATGGGAGGTTGTTTCTTGGTTATTGCAATTTTCCAACGTTCAACGGCGATGGAAGCAACTTATGGTTTAGCAATCACTATTGATATGGTGATGACGTCTATCCTTCTATTATATCTTTTGATGTTGAAATATCCGAAGGCAAAAGTCTTCTACATTGCAATATTCGTAATGTTCTTCGCAATTGAAGGTACGTTTTTGTTATCAAATCTTGGTAAAATTATAGAAGGTGCTTGGTTTACCTTACTACTTGCAGCAGGATTTTTCACCATGTTATTTCTTTATTATAAAGCAAGAGTTCTAAGAAAAAGTATTACTGAATACGTTCCTATGTCTAAAGTGATTCCATTGATAAACAAAGTAAGAAACGACGAAAAAATAAACTATGAAGCAACGAACTTGGTTTTTCCAACACGAAGTGATTCTTGTCAAAAATTAGATTCTACCATATTTTACTCCTTGTTTAGAAAAAAACCTCGTAAAGCCAAGATCTTTTGGTTTCTACATTTAGATATAAAAACAGAGCCTTGGGGGGTCAATTATTCGGTGAATGAGGTGATTGATAAACATTGTTACTATGTTTCTTTACAACTTGGTTTCAAGGAAGAACACAGAATCGAATACATGATTCATAAAATTCAAAAAAGAATGGTGGAAAAAGGTGAAATCGATAACGACAGTGTTTTTGAATCCGTAAAAGGTGAGTTTATCAGACCAGACTTCAAATTCATAGTTTTAAATTCACGTGTTGCAACCGATAACAAATTAACTGCATTCCAAATAATCAGCGTGAAAGCTTACCGTTTTATCAAATCAATTGGTTTAACTCCTGCGGAAGATTTCGGATTGGACAAAACGAATGTGGTTGTGGAGCACGTTCCAATTAGTATCACCAAACGTTTTAATAAAAAGATGGTCGAGGATTTTGAAGATTATTCAACATCACATTAATTTAGAATAAAAAAGTTTATGAAAGTTAATCCAAATTACAATACCAAAGAAGCACTTTTAGCTTTATATAATAAACCTTTGTTGGAATTAGTTTTTGAAGCTGCAACAATTCATCGTGAATATCATAATCCACGTGAGGTGCAGATGTCAAGTTTATTAAGCATCAAAACGGGTGGTTGCTCGGAAGATTGTGGTTATTGTCCACAAGCAGCGCGCTACAATACGGGAGTTGATGCACACAAATTAATGTCAGTAGAATCAGTTGTTGAACAAGCAAAAAATGCGAAAGCAAATGGTTCGTCACGTTTGTGCATGGGCGCAGCGTGGAGAGAAGTTCGCGACAACAAAGATTTTGATTCGGTAGTAGAAATGGTTCAAGCAGTGAATGATTTGGACATGGAAGTTTGCTGTACCTTAGGTATGATGAACGAAAATCAAGCGAAACGTTTGAAAAATGCAGGATTATTTGCTTACAACCACAATTTAGATTCTTCCAAAGATTTTTATAAAGATATTATTTCCACTAGAGAATACGAAGACCGATTAAATACGATCGAAAATGCACGAAAAGCAGGAATTACTGTTTGTTCAGGTGGAATTATCGGTATGGGCGAAGCTGTTGAAGATCGCGTAGGACTTTTATTGAGTTATATGGAAATGGAAACTCCTCCGAACTCCATTCCAATCAATGCTTTAGTCGCTGTTGAAGGAACACCTTTGGAAGATCAAAAACCTATTGAGCAATGGGAAATGATTCGCATGGTTGCAACAACACGTATTGCTTTTCCTGAAAGTGTGGTGCGTTTATCAGCTGGTAGAACAAAAATGTCGATGGAAGGTCAAGCTTTGTGTTTTATGGCTGGAGCAGGTTCAATTTTCGCTGGAGATAAATTACTTACAACTCCAAATCCTGAATTTAATGAGGACAAAGAAATGTTTAAAATTCTAGGTTTGGTTGCAAAAGAAGCATTCACAGAAGGCGACAAACCAGTTACTAAACCGGATGAAATTATTGAAGCTAAAAAAGAAAAAGAACGTTTGCGCGCAATTCAGTTGGAAGAAGCAAAAAATAAAGGCTTTGAACCGAGGAAGATTACTGTTGGATGAGTGGAGAATTAAGAATTGTGAGTTGAGAATTGAGAATTGAGAATTGTGAATGATGAATTATTAATGATAAATGATAAATTATTAATGATAAATGATAAATGATAAATTATTAATAATGAATTATGAATGATAAATTATGAATGACTGAGTGATTCTTTCTTCGAAAATAAAAATTCATAGCAAAAAAATGCAGCCCAAGAGTTTCAAACTACTAGAAAATCGTATTTCATCGAAAAATTTTCGGGAATTGAGTATTCATGAGGCGAAAATCGATTTTTATTCCAACGATTATT
>CAZHLZ010000155.1:0-8242 GCA_964532475.1 uncultured Chitinophaga sp. | reverse complement strand
AATGTTTTTAACGACGGACTACATCCGTCGTTAAAATAAATAATTAACTCGTTTTTGGCATGTGTTTTTGCTTGAAAACCATGCCAAAAACAATAAAAATTAATAACTCGGAAAAAAATAGGCAATTCAAAAAAACTATATCTTTGTAATCAACAAAAAAATCTGAAATAAGTGACTGACAAAATTTTAATTTACACCGATGGTTCTGCACTAGGAAATCCTGGTAAAGGCGGTTTTGGCGTCGTGATGAAATACAAAGGAAATGTGAAAGAATTTTCGCAAGGCTTTCGACTAACGACCAACAATCGAATGGAATTGTTGGCTGTGATTTTCGCTTTGCAACAATTAAAGACAAATGAAATTCCAGTGCGCATTCATTCCGATTCCAAATATGTCTTGGATTCCATCACCAAAGGTTGGGCAAAATCCTGGTTACAAAAAGGATTTAAAGGTAAAAAAAATCCAGATTTATGGCGCAAATACCTTACACTTCACGATAAATTTAAACTAGAATTTGAATGGGTAAAAGGGCATAATGGCCACCCAGAAAATGAACGTTGCGACACCCTAGCAGTTGCAGCTTCTGCCATTCCTGAAAATCTGCTTATTGATGAAGAATATGAAAAACTTGGACAAGAACCGGGTCTGGGGATTTAATTTCCACAAAGAACTATTACCAATCTTTTTTTAGGTCTTAGAAAAACAAAGCTTTCAATTCAGTCGCATCTTGTGGATTCATTTTTCCGGCCAAAATCAAACTCAATTGTTTTCTTCTCAAAGCACCTTCGTATCGGTCAATTTCTTCTTCCGTTTCTGGAATTAACTCTGGAACTTGAATTGGTCCACCATTTTGATCTACAGCCACGAAGGTATAAATTGCCTCGTTGCTTTTTCTCTTTTTCCCAGAAACTTGATCCTCAACAAAAACATCTACAAAAACTTCCATCGAAGAACTAAAAGCGCGAGAAACTTTTGCCTCCAAGGTCACAATAGATGAATGTAAGATTGGTTCCTTAAAAGAAACATTGTTCACCGAAGCTGTAACAACCACTCTTCTACAATGACGATGTGCAGAAACACTTGCAATAACATCCATCCAAGCAAGCAATTGACCTCCAAATAAATTTCCTAAAGTATTTGTATCATTCGGTAAAACAACTTTTGTAGTAATCGCTAAGGTTTCTGATGCTTTCTTTGGTGCCATAAGTTTTTTTGTACAAAGGTAACAATAAATATGTGTTGTAAACTCACGCTTGCTCTTGAAAAAAAACTAATTCTTTCTATTCACTACATGAAAACACGCTTGGTTTATTTCGTAGGTGACGTAGCACTTTTTGTTTTCTCGAAACTCATACAAGGTCTTAGCTAGCATATCTTTGAGGTAATCATTTTCAGCGGGAGTTAGGTTTTTTCCTGCAACAAACTCATTATGAGCAAGATCAAAAGTTGTTCCGTGCAGGTGCGAACTAATTCGAATTGAATTTTTATTTCTCCGCATCAATCTTCTAACAGTTTTTTCAGTTCGTAAGAGAGAAGTAACTAAAATTCGTGCATTTTTTAGAGACGTATTTTTTAATTTTTCTTTAAAACTCATTCCAATTTCATCTAATAACGATTTTGCATCTGGCGTTAGAAAGGCAAAACTATGAAACAAAGAATCAACCACATACACATCAGAACTATCTACCAAAATTAATTTTTTTTGGAGGTAATAAGATCGAATTTCTTCTTTTTCTTTGATGATTTCACCAAATTTCTGATAAGCGGAATTCCAAATGTAATCGAAATAACGATCATTCAATTTGGGAGCCAAATTTTCGTAATCTTCACAATTTACTGAATCTTGACTAAGATTTGTTTCTTTAGGAAAATAACTTGGGAAATAATGTGTAGCTTCTTGTTTGATGAAGGTTGGATGGGTGAAAAAGGCAAAAGTAATTACAAGGACGAATATACAAACCGAAATTCCTAGGATTAGTGCTATTTGTTTTATTTTTCTCAAAAAAGTTTGCTTTTTCTAAATAAAAAAACGGGAAAAATAAAGTTCATTTATCATTCCCGTTTTAAAATATTTTACTTGCTTACAAAATTAACATGGCGTCACCGTAAGAATAAAATTTATATTTTTCTTTGATTGCAGTTTGATAAGCTTCTACCATTAAATCATGACCGCAAAATGCAGAAATCATCATTAAAAGTGTTGATAATGGTGTGTGAAAATTCGTTACCAATGAATCTGCAATGGAGAAATCATAAGGAGGATAGATAAATTTGTTTGTCCAACCATCAAAAGTCTTAAGCATTCCATCAGTTGACACCGAAGTTTCGATTGCACGCATGGAAGTAGTTCCAATCGCACAAACTCGTTTTTTTCCTTCCTTGGCTTTATTTACGATTTTAACACATTTCTCATCGATAATAACTTGCTCAGAATCCATTTTGTGTTTGGTCAGGTCTTCCACTTCTACCGTTCTGAACGTCCCTAATCCAGTATGAAGAGTAATCTCTGCCAAATTCACACCTTTCAATTCCAATCTTTTCAATAATTCTCTTGAAAAATGTAATCCAGCAGTTGGAGCAGCTACAGCACCTTCCACTTTGGCATAAATTGTTTGATATCTTTCTTCGTCTTCTGCCTCAACACTTCTTTTGATGTATTTTGGAAGGGGAGTTTCACCTAATTCGGTGATTTTTGCTTTAAATTCTTCATAAGAACCATCAAACAAGAAACGTAAAGTTCTTCCGCGTGAAGTGGTGTTGTCAATTACCTCAGCAACCAATGAATCATCGTCTCCGAAATACAATTTATTTCCGATTCTGATTTTTCTAGCTGGATCAACTAAAACATCCCACAATAAACTTTCACGGTTTAATTCTCTTAATAAAAAAACTTCAATTTTCGCTCCTGTTTTTTCTTTGTTTCCGTACATTCTCGCAGGAAATACTTTCGTGTTATTCATGATCATCACATCTCCATCGGAAAAATAATTGATGATGTCTTTGAATAATTTATGCTCTATTTTACCTGTGCTTCTGTGAATTACCATTAATTTCGCCTCATCACGATTGTCATGTGGGTATTCAGCAATTAATTCGTCTGGCAGATTGAAATCGAACTCAGAAAGTTTCATTTTACTCATTGTAGAAAATTTTTATAAAAAAACCACAAAAGTACAAAAAAAGTTGAGATAATTTGGAAAAATATTGATTAATAAGGAAAACACTATCGTATTATTAAATATATAAAACTAATTACCTCATAAAGACTTAATATAAACCTTTGCTTCTACACTCTTAAAATGCAACTTTTCTAATTTTGTGTTTAAAAGGAAATAATTAAACATCGTATTTTTTGATTTACTCAATTCTTTTTCTGAAATCTCTATCTTATAGGCAATTTTATTCCATCCTTTCTTAAACACTTGATTAAATTGTGGTGGACATTGACGCCAAAGAACTGAAGATTTTCCTTTTGTTAAATTAAAATTTAGATATGGAAGTGTCTGTAAATCTTCCTTTGTCTTTAAATAAACATTCAGATTTAGGTCTATTTTTATTCCTTTTAAGCCTTTCCCTATTTGATGTTTACTACCAACATCAATATATTGTGCATTACTTACAATGGAATCATGTTCAAACACTTTGACAAGTCTAAACTCATCCACATCTGCATATTTAGAATATAAATCACTTGGTATTATTTTATCATTGTAAAGACAATAAGCACTTAGTTTTTCGTAATCTCTTAACTTTTGCTTAAATAAATTTACTGTTTTTGAATCAGAGATACTTTCGAGTTTTAAATCTTTTTTGATGCGAAATAATTGATCGTGATATAAATACATATCCCCGTATATCAAATAGTTGAGTTTATGATTTGCCAAACCAACCGCCTGATAAATGTTGCAGGAAAACTTTTCTTTTAAATTTAATCCCTTCCCTAAAAATGGTACTTCTTTCGGTAAATCTACTTTACCCTTTAGGAGTGAAAGCGCAGAAGGTAAAATGTCCAAATGAGAAGACACTGCATTAAAGGTTTTTGGTTTTTTCAATAATTTACTATATACCAACAAGGGAGTGCTAATTCGATTCAATTCATCCATATGAACCATTTCTGAACCGTGATCGCCGAGGATAAAAAATACCGTATTGTTGAAATCTTTTCTTTTAGAAAGTTCATGAAGGAGATTACGTAATGAATGATCTAAATAACGATAACTTCCAAATTCTTCTAAATGAGTTTCAACAAATTTTTGAAATTTATTTTTATTCTTAATTTTTTTCAAATCTTTATTTAGCTCTGAAATATATATTGGCTCATCTGGATAATCAAATGGTAGATGAGTACTGCACGTTAGTAAAATATCTAACTTACTTTTATTTGTATTTTGATTTTTACTATCTTCTAAATATTTCAAAAACAAATCACTATCTGAATAACCCCATTGAAAAGGTCTTTTGTCATAGGATTCTTTCCATGAATTCACCAAATAATCAGTTTGATTAAATTTCATGTATTTGTTCATGTCATCAAACTCCAAATAAACTCCACAATAAAAACTTGAGAAATATTTTTTCTTCAACAAATTCATTAAAGACAATTGTTTTGGCTGCTCAATAGACATAAATCTTTGCTGATTGGGAGCATTTGGAACAGAGGAAAAAACAGCTGGCAAGACACCATAAGTTCGCTCCGCGGTAGATATAATATGCGGAAAATAAAGTGATTTCTCTTGTAAAGAATCTAAAAAAGGCATAATACCGCCAGTAGATTTACTATATTTCCCAATCAACTGAGTTGATAAACCTTCTATAATTATAAAAACAAAATTTGGATTGGTTTCTGTTTTAACAAAAAGTGAATCAAAACCAGTATCGTAATTGTATTTATGCAACATGGGAAACTCTTCATTAATCAATTCACCCCCCAAAAACTGATTGTCAAAGGAACTTAATTGATCACTTTTCTGTTCTTCTGAAAAAAGATAATTTATTGCACTTTTCTGAAAATAATACAACTTATTGTTGACCATTTTAGTTGCGATATGTTTTTCTGATTTGTAATTTAGTAAAGGAAAAAACAAAACTGAAATCATTGAAAATAAAAGAAAATAGGAACTGAATTTTTCTGAAAACTTCACCTTTTTCAACAATCGATTCATCCCAAAAATGTAAATAGTTATGAAGGTCATCAAGATTAGAAGTAAGAATATTTTTGACTTATCGAAACCTATTGTAATTAAATCTTCGACCCTAAAATGAAAAATGACTTCATCAATTAATTCTAAGGTATTAACAAAAATTTGAGCCAGAACTACTGCTGAAATTAGGAAGATAAGAATAATTGAACAATTGAATAATTGAATAATTGAATAATTGAATAATTTATTTACAAAAAAGAAAAATAAATTAAAGAAAAATAGAAAAATAACAAAGACGTTTACATATATAAAATCTAAAAATATCCCGCCAAAAAGGTAGCCAATTTTCACACCACCCTCAAGGCTACTTGTCGTGTAGGAAATAAATTCAAAGATTCGAATTAAGATAAAAAAAACATACAGGAATATTATCAAACGAATAATTTTCTGCTTATTCTCCTTTAAAAATTCAGATATTTTACGCTTCATTCAATTTTTCGATAAAGTTTTCGACTGTGAACGCATCATCAACCAAAAAATTACCCGATTTTGTTCTTCGGAGCCCAATAAGTGTTCCTCCGGAATTTAGTTTTTCACCAAAATCATGCGCTATAGAACGAATATATGTTCCTTTCGAACAGCAAATTTCAAAATCAATTTCTGGAAAGCGGTCAGCCTTTAGCTCAAACGAATGAATTGTAATTTTATTTGATTTCATCACAATTTCTTTTCCAGCACGTGCATGTTCGTAGGCTCTCTTTCCATCAATTTGTTTGGCAGAAAAAATAGGTGGCACTTGGTTTTGTTCACCCAAAAATGTCAATCGAACTTCCTCTAACATTTCTGCTGTGATATGCTCAGTTGGAAAATCCTTATTGTATTCTGTTTCTAAATCGTAGGAAGGTGTGGTTTTTCCAAGTAAAATTGTTCCCGTATAGGTCTTTTCTTCCGCTTGAATGGATTCAATTTTCTTTGTGAATTTTCCTGTGCAAATTATTAATAAGCCTGTCGCCAAAGGATCTAAGGTACCTGCGTGACCCACTTTAATTTTCTTTACTCCAAGTTTTCGTTTGATGTTCCAACGCAATTTATTTACTGCATCAAATGAAGTCCAGGTCAATGGCTTGTCGATGAGAATTATTTCACCTTCTAAAAAATTAAATTCACTCATCAATAATCTTTATTCTTGAAAATACAGATAATACTTACTTCCGTTCTTAAATTGAACTCCAACGATGGTTTCACTATTTTCCATTAGAATTAATCTAGAACCATCGTGAAGTTTCGGTCCAATCATTTCGTATTCACTTGAATCAGATGTTTTTGGAGCTTTTATTTTCTTGTATTTTTTGGATTTAATAGAATATTCGTAGTAGTTGTTATCCTTAACATTTAAGCAAGTAAATTTATCATCTATAACATCAGACATGGAAGAATATTCCTCGCTGGTAAAAGAAACAACTTCGTTACCTTTCAAATCAATTAATTTATAGCTTGTTTCATAAACATCAGGACTAATTTCTCGTTCTTGTGTGCTCCAAATAAACCCATTTTTGAAGGTTCCAAAAACAACTTGATATTTGCTCAAATCCAAAACAATTTCACCTTGGTGATTGAAATATTTTAATCCACATTTTACGGCTTGAACTTCGTCGTCCCAAACAATTCCGCCTTTTCCGTAATTATTAATTGTCTCGCCTAAAATTTCAGCTTTATAGTTCATGAAATCTTGACGTTCACCTAAACCAATTCCGCGTTGAATCGTAAACAATCCTTTGCCAATATTTTCCCACAAAAAATAACGTGCATAAGCTCTTTCGTCCTGTGCATTATCTTGAGCAATTATTTTTCCTGATTTGTCAATAATGTAGGTATTCACATCACTTAACAAACCTTCATTTCCTTTGTTGCAATCATCTGTGCAAGGTTTACTAACTAAGGCATAGGAATCTAGAAAAAAATCAGCAGTTTGATATTCTATCGGAATCACCAATTTTCCTTGTAAATTAATGTAGCCCCACAATTTACTTTTCGCATCTTGTATAGCTGCTAATTGATCTGAAAAAAATTGAGCATTTTCAAGATCAAATTCTCTTAAATCAAGAACAACATTTTCATTTGTGTCAATGTATTGCCAGCGTTTTTCTTCCTCATTAAATTTAGGAATTAAAAATTCTTGTCCAAAAAATGAAGAAATACTGCAAAAAACAAAAAAACTGAAAATAATCTTCATTTTCTACAAAGAAAAATAGATGATTAAACAAATCCCTGCGATAATTCTGTACCAGCCCCAAACTTTGAAACCGTATTTTTGCAAAATACCAATGAAAAATTTAATCGCAATAATTGCCACAACAAAGGCAACTAGGTTACCAATCAAGAAATTAGTCGTATTGGAAGAGTTAGCAAAAATCATTTCATAACCTTTTTGCTCTACTCCTTTGTAAGTCCAATCTTTGACAAAAACAGAATAAGCGGTTACTGCTAGCATTGTTGGAACTGCCAAAAAGAAGGAGAATTCAGCAGCCATTTTACGCGTTAATCCCTGTTGCATCCCACCAATTATGGAAGCTGCAGACCTTGAAGTTCCCGGCATCATGGCCAAACATTGCCAAAAACCAATCGTAATTGCTTTCAAAAAAGATACATCTTCTTCTTTATCAATTTTTGGCTTTTTAAATAGTTTATCAATAAACAATAAAATTACCCCACCAACTATCAATGTTATTGCAATCGGAATTGGTTTTTCTAACACTGATTCTATCAAATCGTCAAAAAGCAAACCTAAACCTAATGCAGGAATAATTGCAAAACCAAGTTTTAAATAGAAAGACAAATTTTTGAAATCGAAGAATTTTCTCCAATAAAGTGCAACAACTGCTAAAATCGCTCCAAATTGAATTGAAACTTGAAACATTTTAACAAACTCATCATCTTGTATGCCAAAAATTGAGCTGGTAAAAATCATGTGCGCCGTTGAAGAAACAGGTAAATACTCCGTCAAACCTTCAATTACGGCAATAATAATTGCTTGTAAGGAATCCACTTTTTTTAGTTATTAGTTAGTAGTTGAAAGTTAGTAGTTACAAACTCATAACTAC
>CAZHLZ010000154.1:6057-8335 GCA_964532475.1 uncultured Chitinophaga sp. | reverse complement strand
TGAAATCTGATGGTAATTATTTAGAAATAGTTACTAAAACGAAAAAACACCTAATAAGATCTACTATAAATTCCTTTAACCAGTTACTTCCAACGGAAAATTTTCATCATGTTCATCGTTCTTACATTATTAATTTGAAAGCGATTAATAAAATTGATGGAAATTTTTTATACATCAACAATATTGCAATTCCTTATTCTAAAAACAAAATAGATATAATTAAATTGAAAATATTTTCATAATTTTCTAATTTTCGCAAAATTTTAGTATTTTTAGTTTTCGTAACAAAAAAACACTGTTTCATCACATAAAAAAAAAGTTAAAAGTTGATTTAATTAATTTTAGAAAAAAAAATTATGAAAACATCAATTTTAACTTTATTGACAATATTTATTAGTTTATATATCAAAGCAGAGCATTTTGATAAAAATAAAATGACAAATTTTGAGAAACAAAAGATTACTAGAGGGTTTGAAAAAAATAGTGGTCAAATTATAGATCAAAATTTAAGGAAGAACAAAAATGTTAATTATCTTTTTAGAGGAAAAGATATGAATGTTCACTTAACTAAAAAAGGCTTTAGTTATGAATTAAAAAAAATGAATTTAGACTCAAAAATTGATATACATAGAATAGATATCGAACTAAAAGGGATAAATTCAAGTTTTGAAATTGAAGAAAATGAAAAGCTAAAACTTTATTCGAATTATTATAACGAAAATGGTGAATTTAAAAATATCAACTCATTCAAAAAGATTACATACAAAAACATTTATGAAAATATCGATATTGAATTCGTTATTACCGAAAAAAATGAGGTAAAATATAATTTTATTTTAAGGAAAAATGCAAAAATCAACGATATAAAGTTACAATATCTTGGTACAGATGATCTTGTATTAATAAATAATCAAATTAAAATTAAAACTACAATTGGTGATTTTTTTGAAAAAATCCCAATCAGCTATGAGCTTGAAAACCCAAAAAATTCAATTGACATAAATTACATTAGTTTAGGGGAAAACACTTTTGGCTTCGAATGTAAAAGTGCATACAATGAAAATGCAACCATGGTTATTGATCCACAAGCATTTAAGCTTTGGGGTTCATATTTTGGCGATATTGGAAGTGAATCTATTTATAGCGTTACAAATGCGTATGATAATTCCATACTTGTTGGAATCAATGTTATTGGAAGAACAACAAGTGCTTCAAATATTGCAACAAGTGGTGCTTTTAAGACAACAATAACATCAACTGCTGATATTTTTGTTGCTCAATTTGATTTAAATGGTACTTGTAATTGGTCAACCTACTATGGAGGTACAGGAGCAATAGAAGAAGGTGGTGGAATCTCAGCTGATAAAGATGGAAACATATATTTTAATTCAGAAACAGAAAGCGATGGTTTAGCATTTGGTGCTGGAATTTATAGAAATACTAGATTTGGTGTTGATCAAATTATTGTGAAATTAAATAAAAATGGAGTAAGACAATGGGCTAGCTATTATGGTGGTAGTGGAAACGAGGAAGTTCCTATGGTTAATACTCTTTTTTCAAGAATTTCCTCCAATCCAATTGCTGTTAATTTTGATGGAACATACCTTTGTTTTGCAGGATCTACAACTAGTACTAATCAAATGAATACAATTGGTGCACATCAAGGGACATTATCTGGAAATAAAGATGCGTTTGTTGCTAGATTTAATCCAACTACAGGTGGGAGAATTTGGGGAACATATTTTGGAGGTACAATGATGGATGAAGCTTATGGGGTTGCATTAGGGAAAAATGACACGGTTTTCGTATGTGGATGGACCCAAAGTTCTGCAAACATTGCTTCAACAGGTTCTTATGATGCCGTATTAGGGGGTACTAATGATGGTTTTATCTTAAAGTTAAATCCTAATAATGGCTCTAGATCTTGGTCAACCTACTATGGTGGTGGCTCAAATGATAAATTATCGGATATAGTATTTGATCAGGGAGATATGAGTCTTTATGCAGTGGGTTTTACAGCAAGTATTAGTCAAATAACTTCTACGGGAGCTTTTCAAACAACACATGGTGGCGGATTAGATGCTATGATCCTTAAATTTACTACCAAAGGAACAAGAGTTTGGGCCACCTATTTTGGAGGAAGCGGTGCTGAAGAACCATACACATTAATACTTAACAACGGAATTCAAATTGCAGGTACATCAAGTAGCACATCTGGAATTTCAACTTTAAATAGTTATCAAGAAAATAATTTAGGTCAATATGATGGTTTTTTGTC
>CAZHLZ010000154.1:0-6047 GCA_964532475.1 uncultured Chitinophaga sp. | reverse complement strand
CTTTTTTTTAAACAACGCGCAAACAAAGCCTAAATCACAATCAAGCACCAATAAAACAAAAACGACTGCTCATGCAACTCAATCTTCTGCAAAGAAAAACACCAACACCAAAACCGCTGCCAAAGCACCTCTTGTTAAATTTTCAATTGATGGTGAATTAGTTTCATCAACTTACTTTGGAGGCGAATTTGAGGATTTAATACAAGGAATTTCTGTAAGCCCAGCCAACGAAATTTTTATTGTTGGAAGCACTTTGAGTACCTCTAACATATCTACAAATTACGGCAATGAACATCAATCAAATCATGGAGGAAGTTATGATGGATTTTTTGCAAAATACAAACAATGTGAACCTCAAATTCCCTCAGTGCAAATAATAGAACAATCTGTTTGTACTGGTCAATCACTTGATTTTGAAATCACATTTGAAAACGGTGGTGATAATCCTACTTTCCAGTGGTATGTAAATGATGTATTACAGAATGGTGAAACCGCTGAAAATTATACTTTTACACCAAGTGATGGAGATATAGTTAAAGTTGAAATGACATCTAATGCTACTTGTCTTTTCGTTGATCCAAAAGTTATTGATGAATTGCAATTAGTTGTAAATAGTCCTATTACTGCAAGTGTTTCTATTTCATCAGATAAAATAAACAACACGCTTTGCTCTAGCGAAAACGTGGTTTTTACAGCAAATGCAATTAATGGAGGAACGGCTCCTGTATTTAAGTGGTTTAAAAATGGTATTCAAGTAGTTGGTGAGGAAGCAAGCACCTTTGAAACCACAAATTTGAATAATTTGGATGAAATCAGTGTTGAATTAATTTCAAATGCTTCGCCTTGTTTGTCAAATCCAATTTCCAATTCAAATATATTAGTAATGAATGTTTTAGATGAAATTATTGCAAGTGTTACAATTTCATCAAACGACTTTGATAATCAAATTTGTGAAGGAGAAAGTATAACTTTTAGTGCAAATTCAATTAATGCGGGTACTTCTCCTTCATACAAATGGTTCCTAAATGGAATTGAAGTTATTGGAGAAAATGGAATAATTTTTACTTCTACAACTTTAGATGATAATGATGAAATTACGGTTGAATTAACTTCAAATGCAGCTCCTTGTTTGTCTGTATCAGCGGTAACTTCAAATGTATTATTAATCCGAGTTAATCAAATGCAAAACTCAGGTGTTTCAATTACATCAAGTGATGACGATAATAGTATTTGTGAAGGTTCAACTGTAACTTTCACTGCAATTCCAACAAATGGTGGTTCAACTCCAAATTATCAATGGAAAATTGGAAACTCCAATGTTGGAACAAATTCAGAAATATTTACAACTTCTAGTCTAGTTGACAATGACGAAGTTAGTGTTGAAATGATTTCAGATGAATTATGTTTAAATAATTCTATTGTGACATCCAATGTAATTTTAAATAATGTTAATGTTTATCAAACGCCAAGTGTTCAAATTCATTCTGATGATATAGATAACAGTATTAGTCCAAATACCACTGTTACATTTACAGCAAGCCCAACAAATGGAGGGAGTTCTCCATCTTATCAATGGAAAGTAAATGGATTTGATGTAGGAACAAATGCAGCAACATATTCCTCGTCCTCATTAGACAATAATGATGAAGTAACTTGTGAAATGACTTCTGATTATGCTTGTTCTAGTAATCCAACCGCGACAAGCAATGCCATCACGATGACCGTAAACTATGTTTTTACAACTATAATTGCCTCTCAATGTGGAATAACATTATTGAATAATACAAGCGATATTTATTGCGATGCAATTGCGAATGCCACAATTTATGAGTTTAAATTAGTAAATCCATTAACCGGAAGCACATTGTTAATTCAAAAGCCATCCAGAACCTTTAAGCCTTCCCAAATACCAACTTGTTTGCCTGGTGTGACTTACGATTTAAGTGTTAGAGTTTATTATAATTCAATTTGGTCGGATTTTGGACCATCTTGCCAGATTACAACTGCTAGTCAAACATTGACTAAAATTCAGGCATCACAATGTGGAATTACATTAACAAATGTGGCTACAGATTTATACGCAAATGCAGTAACAGGTGCGACACAATATAAATTTAGAGTCACTAATGGAGCAAATGTGCAAGAAATCACTAAAACTTCTAGAACATTTAAAATGTCTCAATTGGCAATTGTTCACTATGGTGCAACTGTAAGCGTTGAAGTTGATGCCTTTGTAAACAGCTCTTGGATTGGTTATGGAGACCCTTGCAGTATTACTATGCCTGCATTACCAACAACTAAATTGCAAAACACACAATGCGGAATTGTATTAACAACAACGACTACATTAATATATGCAGATCAGGTGTTTGGTACAACTCAATACAGATTTAGAGTTAAAAATGCGACATTATCTTTCGCGGATTCAATTGTGAAAGCTAGCCGTGTATTTAGAATGTCTGAGATTCCAGGATTAGCAGTAAATACGACGTATCAAGTTGATGTTGCTGTTTATTATAATGGAGCTTGGCAAAATTTTGGGGCAGTTTGTAATGTGACAACTCCAGCTGCTTTGGCGATGATGATTCAAGAAGATTTAACTGCAGAGAATAATTATTCTGAATTAAATGATTCTAAGGAATTAGAAATTCTTGAAGAAGAACAATTAATTTCTGAAACAATTAACTCTGAGTTTTTATTTGTTGAATTAATCGCCTATCCTAACCCAAGTAATGGTGATTTCACGATTTCAAGCTCTCATGAAGGAACGTTCAATATCATCAACGAATTGGGACAATTGATGCAAGTTATTGAAATCACGAAAGAAAACAATTTTCAGGCAAATGTAAGATCAGAAGATTTTCAAACCGCGCTTAGTCCTGGGATTTACTTTGTGACAGGAGCGATCAACAATGAAGTTGTGACGAAGAAGATTGTGGTGCAGTAAGAATTATCATTATTATATACAAAAATCCTTGAGAAGAATTTCTTGGGGATTTTTGTGTTTACATGTGGATCAAAATATTAAACAAATTAAAATGAAAAACTTGGTTAAAGAGCCAAAAGCATCTTTAATTATGGCCTATATTTTATATTAAATTAACTGTTGAACCCTTAAAATCAGGAAGATATAAGTTTTTTTATTTTTATCATGTATTTAGTTTATTTACTTATCTTTGTAAAAAATAAACAAAGATTATGATGAAAAAACTACTATTTGGATTTTGTTTCATATTATCAACATTTGGTATATTGAGAGCGCAATCGCAATTAAATGCTGGAGATATTGCTATTATTGGTTATAGTTATGATTCTCAACCTGCACAACAAATGACAATTGTTGCACTTGCTGACATTGCATCCGGAACCACTATTTACATTACTGACTATGGCTACGATCAAAATACAGGCTCCCTAATTACGTCAGACAATATGACTGAAGGTTGTATTACCTGGACAACCACCTCCTCAATAGCATCTGGTACGGTAATTAATTTTAGTATTACGACTGGTACCACTCCTATTATCAGTGGACTTCCTGGAACTGTTAGTACTGTTGGTTGGTCTAGTTTTTCTCCAACTGCGAGCCCTGTATCAAGTTTAGGGGACAATTGGTTTATTTTTCAGGGAACAGGACCTTTAAATCCTACAACCTTTATTTATGGATTTTATAACTCTTTTGGCCCAACATACGGTGGTAAAAATCAACCAGCAGGTGAATATTTAGTTTCTGAAAGTGGAACCCCTAGCAGTACTAACTCATATCTGCCTTCATCTTTAATATTAGGCACACATGCAATTGCTTTGAATCGTGATGCTTCTATGGGAGGTTTTCACGGTGACAATAATGTTTACTACGGAATAAAAACAGGAACAAAGGCATCATTACTAGCTGCAATTGGTACACCGTCAAATTGGCTTACAAACGAAACAACAAATTATGATATTACAGTTGGTGGTTCTTATTTTTCTGGTGGAAACCCTATTTTTTCTGTAACACCACCTTGTACAATGACTGCAAGCATAACTTCTCAAACAAATGTAGCTTGTTATGGTACTCATACAGGTCAAGCCTCGGTATTACCTTCTAACGGGACAAGTCCTTATACTTATTCTTGGGCTCCATCTGGTGGGTCTGGAGCAACATCAGGTTATTTATCAGCAGGTTCTTACAATGTAACCGTTACAGATTCATATGGTTGTCAAGCAACAGCAAATGTTACGATTACTCAACCATCTGCTTTAAGTGTTACGCCAAACTCACAAACAAATGTTGCTTGTTTTGGCGAAAGCACTGGAACTGCTACTGTAAATAATGCAACTGGTGGGACAGGAGTTTACACTTATGATTGGACCCCGGGAACACCTACAGGAGATGGAACAACTTCAGTCACAGGTTTAACATCTCAAACGTATACTTGTAAAGTTACAGATGAAAATTTATGTACATCGCAAACTACATTTACTATTACAGAACCAACAGCAATTAATTTATCACTAGCTTCTCAAACAGACAATGTATGTTTAAATGCTGCCCAAGGTGTTGCAACTATAAATCCTGCAACTGGTGGTGTAGGTGGTTATACATATAATTGGGTGCCTGGTAATCCTACAGGAGATGGAACAACGACTATTAGCGGTTTGTCATCACAACAATACACAGTTACAGCAACAGATTTGAATTCTTGTACAGCCTCGTTATCTGTTACAATTAAAGATCCAAATAATGTTGCATGGGGTAAAGGATCTAATGACCCACAGGCAGATGCAAACGGACGATTTGCAAATCCATTTAATACGCTTAATTCTTGGCAAGCAGTAAGTTTGTCTGACGGGTATGGTACTCCAGGTCATGCATTATGGACACGTAGTTTGACAGGAATAAGTCAAGGCGGATATGTTGGTAGTATATCATCAATGAATTCTCCTTCACAAACAGATGGGGTAGCTCTTTTTGATAGTGATTTTATGGATAACGGTGGAATAGCTGGTAGTTTTGGATCGGGTACATCACCAAGTCCACATAGTGGTGAATTGATATCTCCTTCATTTGATTTATCAGCTTATGCGAATCAAACTATTACAGCTAATTTCTATCTTTACTATAGGGGATATACTCTTAATACTCTTTCTTTTAGCTATTCAAATGATGGAGGAGCAACCTGGACAGACATTAATATCAATCAAAATGTAGCTATGAATTCGATTTTTTCAACGACTCAATTGTCATATACACTTTCAAATTTCACCTCTGCAGCTGATTTAACAAATTGTAAATTAAAGTTTAATTTCAATGGTGATTATTATTTTGCTATGATTGATGATTTGAGTTTAACATTTCCCCTTACCCCAATTGCCGTAAACTCAACATCTCCAGCATCTCACTGTGGTACAGGCTCACTCACCATTTCAGCTACCCCAAGCGCTGGAGCAATCAAATGGTACACAGCAGCAAGTGGAGGTACAGAAATAACGGATGATGCAACGTATGACTTATCAGGAAATAGCTTAACAATAAACAATTTGGCTACTACGACAACATTTTATGCTGAAGCAGTGGATGGAAGTTGTGTGAGTGCTGGTAGGACAGCAGTTACTGCTACTATTTATTCTTGCACCAAATTAATTCCTCAAGATTGTGGAGCAACATTAGAAGAATTAAATGAGATACTATATTATTCTCCCGTTGCGAATGCTACAAACTATGAGTATTTAGTGGAAGGACCAAATGGATATTCTCATACAAGATTAAGAGGCAGTAATAAAGTGACAATGGACATGTCGTGGTTCCCAAGTTTATTGATGGAAGCAACTTACACTGTAAAAATTAGAGCTTTAGTTGATGGTGTTTGGCAAGATTATGGTGATGCGTGTAACATTACTACTCCAAAAACAAAATTGAGAATTGGTTCATGTGGCTTAGAGTTAACTGCTTGGAATAAAATTTTGTACTATTTACCAGTAAATAACGCAACAGATTACGAATACTTAGTAGAAGGACCAAATGGTTATTCTCAAACCAAAACGAGAGGTAGCAATAAAACTAC
>CAZHLZ010000153.1:0-8360 GCA_964532475.1 uncultured Chitinophaga sp. | reverse complement strand
TAATATGTTAGCTTTGCAAAATTGAACAACACTCAATACAATCCTTATTTGACAAAATGGAAAATTGGCTTTGACCATGATATCAAGCCAGAGCAAATAATTGAATTTATTCCTCCAGAAAAGTGAAATAAACGACATACAAAAACAAACTTGTAAAAGTGGCTAACTATCGCTTTGAATAAACAGCATCGTTCTTGGTGATAAGCGCCCAGCATCACCACTTCAATCTAAAACCATCCATTCTTAACAGTAATAATCACTTTTGTAAAAATTTAAAAACTTGCAAATCAAGCACTTAAAGATATTTTGAAAAAATTAACAAATTTTTCATGGTAATATTTACCTTGGTATTTAATTTTATATTATCTTTGTACCACAAACAAGAAAAATTAAATAAACATGGAAGCAACAGCGATAAAAACAACGTGGGGAATCGACCCAACACATTCAGAAGTACAATTCAAAGTAAAACATTTAGTTATCTCAACTGTAACAGGTGATTTTAGCGATTTTACAGCAAGTTTAGAATCAAATAACGAAGATTTTGATGGAGCTACAGCTAAATTTGAAGCAAAAATTGATAGTTTATCTACAAAAAATGCAGACAGAGATGGACATTTAAAGTCTGCTGATTTTTTTGACGCAGCAAATTTTCCTGTATTGAGCTTTGAATCTTCTCGTTTTGTGAAAACAGGAAACTCTAGCTATGATGTTCTTGGAAACCTTACAATTAAAGGAATTACCAAAGAAGTAAAATTAAGTGCTGAATTTGGAGGAATTATGGATGATTTTTACGGAAATACAAAAGCTGGTTTTGAGATTGAAGGAAAAATTAACCGTCAAGATTTCGGATTAACTTGGGGAGCAATTACCGAAGCTGGTGGAGTTGTGGTAAGTGATGAAGTGAGATTATTATTGAATCTACAATTCGCAAAACAAGCATAATAACAATTTTAATAAAAAAAAGGGTTGAAAATTTTCAACCCTTTTTTTGTACTAAAAATATCTGAAAGTATTATGCTTTTACCTCTTTTTTGACATCAACTGCATTCCAACCTTTTGTACCTTTTTCGATTCGATACGTTACTGTATCGCGCTCTGAAATAGCTTCCAAGTGACTATTTACATGGGTAAAATAGCTTTCTTGATTGTCTCTATCTTTGATAAAACCATATCCTTTTGAAGTGTCAAAAAATGTAACAATTCCAATATGATTTGGGTTTTCAGGCTCGCCTTCTTCTCTCGTTGGAATTCCAATTTCGATATTTGCAGCAATTACCTTTTTCTTTTTTGTTGGATCTGGCGGAGTATCAGATAAATTTCCATTTTCATCAACATAAGCAATCATATCGTCAAATGAAGATGAACCTCCTGCTTTACGTTCTTCTTTTTTCTTTAATTTGTCTTCTCTCTTTTTGATTCGAAGTTTTTCTTTTTCTTTTTTGTTAAAAGTTTCTTGGGATTTTGCCATAAAAGCGAATAAAGTATTAATTAATAATGAAAACAAAAAATTGATTCATTATCAATTGACTGCTTTTTGCAAATATACGACTAAAAAAGGAATTTTGAAAATATATTTTTTTTGCAAAAAACTTACCTTCCTCCAAAAATAGAACTTCCAACGCGAACCATAGTGCTTCCTGCTTCAATTGCGAGCAAATAATCTCCACTCATCCCCATTGAAATTTCCTTAAAATCATCATTAAATTTGAAATAATGACTTTTTATTACATGAAAATAATTGTACAAATTTCTAAATTCATCTTCAATTTGCTCTTGATTATCTGTGAATGTAGCCATTCCCATTAGTCCAACAATTTGAACATGTTGCATTTCAACAAATTCATTGCTTTCTAAAATCTCTTTTGCCTCCTCAAAATCTAAACCGAATTTAGTTTCTTCTTGCGCAATGTGAAATTGTAACAAAACGGGAATTATTCTATCATTTTTTTTAGCCTCTTTGTCAATTTCTTTGAGTAATTTCAGACTATCCACCGCGTGAATTAAAGAAACAAAAGGAGCAATGTATTTGACCTTATTTGTTTGTAAATGTCCAATTAAATGCCACTCGATGTCTATTGGCAAAACTTCTTGCTTATCACACATTTCTTGAACTTTGTTCTCTCCGAAAACGCGCTGACCAGCATTGTAGGCAACTAAAAGGTCTTCAACTGGTTTTGTTTTTGAGACCGCAATTAATTTTACATTCTCTGGAATTGTATTTTGAATTCTTTTTAAGTTCTCAACTATCATTCTCTAATTCTATAAATTGTTAAACCACTTCTTAATTTCGGTTCCACCCAAGTAGATTTTGGCGGCATAATCATTTTATTATCAGCGACTTTCACGACCTGCTGCATTGTCAAAGGAAATAAGACAAAACCTAATTCAGCTTTACCATTGGAAATAGAATCTTCGATTGCCTGTAAACCTAAATTCCCGCTCACAAACTCAATATTTGAATCCGTTTTAAGGTCAGAAATACCAAGAATTGGTGACAAAATATAATTGGTTAAAATTTCTGGATCCAAGCAAGCGACCGGATGAGTTTTATCAATAATTTCATCTTTGCAAGTTAATAAAAACCACTCATTCTTATAATTCATGCTAATTTGATGCTCAAATTGAGGTTTTCTTGCAGAATTTATGCTTTCAACGGTAAAAAACTTTTCTAATTGAGTAAAAAAGCTTTCTTTTTCAATATGCGCAATTGATTTCACCAAACGATTAAATTCTAAAATTTTCAATTTACTTTCATCAATAAAAAATGCCAAAAAATAATTGTGATTTTGTGTCTTAATGTTTGAATTTTCAGCATTGATGATATCAGCTAAACGAGATGAAGAAGCCGAACGATGATGTCCATCAGCGATGTATGTATTTTCGATTTTCAAAAACTCATTTTTTACCTCATTTTCCTGATTTTCGTTCAAAATCCACAATTCATGTTTGATGCAATCGGTGGTTGAAAACTCATATTCAGGCCTATCTTTCATAATTTCTTGATAGATATTTTGAAGTGCATCATTTTTAGGATAAGAAAGCAAAACAGGCTCAGCATTAAAACCTACAAGATCTAAATAATTAGTAAACATAGCTTCCCGACTGGTTAATGTTGCTTCATGCTTTTTGATAAAATCCTGTTTGTATTCTTCCACACTTGCTCCGCAAATCACACCCGTAAATTGATGTTCTCCAACAGTTTGTTGATACAAATAAAGATTTTCTTTTTGATCTTGAATTAAAATTCCTGCTTGGCAAAATTCCTCAAACTTATGTTTTACATTTAAAAATCGTTCTTTTGAGTTTGGCTTCGTTTTCTTTAATTCGTTGTATTCTGGATTAATTATGCGAATAAAAGTATATGGATTTTCCTCCAATTTTGCTTTCAATATCGATTTTTTGTAGGTATAAACTGGTCGAGTTGCAACCAAATGTGCTTTATCTCGAGTCGGGCGAATTGCCTTAAATGCTTTAATTTTAGCCATAATTATTTGTTAGTGCGAAAGTAGTAAATAATACAAAATCATTTCATTGTTTGAAAAAATTATTTTATACTTGCAGAAAAATATTTCTATGAATCCAATTACCTCACAAGAAGCAAAATTTAAAGAAGATATCTACTTAGTTCAAGCTGATGTAAAAAGTGCTTACTACGAGCGCGCAATAAATAAATTACATGAATTAATCGTTTTGCATCCAGGGAAAGCTGAACCATTTTACGAATTAGGTCAAATGGCATATAATTTTTGGAGAAATGACGAAGCTGAATCCAATTACATTAAGGCTTTAACAGCAAATGATCAATATTTTCCAACCTATACTGCGTATGCTTTCATCCTAATCAAAGAAAAAAGATTTGATGAGGCAGAAGCATTATTGATGAATGCAAAAAAAGTGAGAAGTCGAGACGACGCAGATATTTTCTTTTACATGGGAATGTTATATCAACACAAAGGTGAAGTAGATCAAGCAATTGCGCATTATAACAATGCCATTCAACATTGTATCAATCAAAATCAAATTGATTTGTATATCAAATTTATTGCTGCCTGCAAAGAATTAAGAGGTTGGGAATAGAAAGAAATTTAAATTGTTTTTAATTCTTTATTCCCTTAAAAATCAAGGTCATTTTTTTTACGCTTATTGTTTTTATAAATCCCTAAAATAAGCATTAAAACCCCCATGCCGAAAATGAAAAAGAGGTAGAAAGAAAATGTTTTAAAAATAAATAAACTCAATACAAACCATAAAAATGAAATAGAAAAAGCAATAATTGCAAGGATCATTTCTGTGTTTAGTGCACTTGGATAACTTGAGCTTCCATCCATAGGATTGTCTCGATAATCAAATTCATCCTCATGTTGATCATTTTCCATAATTAAAATGTTGGCGTTAATAAATCTAAAAAATTAGGATTCGATTTCAATGAAAAAGTTGCATTTATCGCTTTTTCATCGTCACTTTCAAGGTAAATTCCATCTGGATGAGCGGAAGTTGGACTTACACTAAATGTACTTGCTGACATGTCCTCCGCAAAACTTGCATCTCCTGCCATGCTATCGAAAACCTTCGTTTCAGCTTCGGCTAATGATGGAGGTTTTGCAACAACTAGTCTCTCTTCAGTTTCATCTATTGAAGGGCTTCCTAGATTTGGAACCAAACTATTTTTATTTTCAATGACAAAATCATTTTCATTATCGATTAAAGCTTTGTCTTCCTTATTATTCCGTTCAGAAACATTTTCATTTTTGGCAGTCAACACTTGTGAATCTTGAAGTTGATTTGTATTTAAAAATGGTAAAACAGCTAAGGAAATCAGCAAAATGGCTGCAATTCTAGTTAAATTTTGATTGTACCAATTTTTTTCCTCATTGACAAAAAATACAGCTAAAGAATTATACCATAACACCCCTTTATTTTTGTAGGTTTTATGAAATAAATCATCCAAATTATTTTTTATTTTCGCTGAAGGCTCAGAAAATTGTGATTTTTGAAAATTCACCTCATCTCCAATTTGAGAAAAAGTGTATTTTAACTGATTAAAATCATCCTCCGACTGAAATAAATCAGCAAATTCTGCCTTTTCAAGTTCGGTCAATTCAATGTACCTTTTTTCAAAAACTTTTTCTATATCGTACGTTTCCATAATTATTTATTTAATAGTGGATTGAATTCTTTTAAACTCTCCGCCAAATATTTAGTTGCGTAAAACAAGCGTGATTTAATTGTTCCTTCATTCGCATTTAAAACCTCAGCAATTTCTTTGATTGATAAACCATCAAAATGCCTCAATTTAAATACTTCACTGTGTTTACTGTCCATATTATTTAGCTGAATATCAAATGCTTCGCCAAAAAAACTATCTTGCACTTGATTCATTACATTCACATTTTCATCCTTCGCCACAAAATTTGGGTCAATCGTATAAGATGTGTTTTTGCGAACTTCTTGTTTTTTGTATTCGTTTTTGCACATATTGTTCGCCACCGAATAAAACCAGGTCTTAAAACTTCTTTCCAAATCAAAAGATTCTGGTTTCTGGATAATTTTGGCAAATAAATCGTGTACAAAATCTTCTGCTTTTTCGGCGTCATTCCACAGCAATCTTTTGAAATAACCGAACATTGGTTTTGCATAACGCAAATAAATCTCATCAAAGGCTTGTTTGTCGCCTTTAGAAAGCAACTTCATCAAGTCTTCATCAGAATAAGAATTATATTTTTTGCGCAAAATCTGCATCCAACTACAAGCTTTTTTTAGATTGAACCAACACTTTTTCTATGAGTGAATTTACCTCCTTCAAATTTTCTTTGTCTTTTTTTTGTTCAAAATAAGATTTCATACTTAAAAGAAAAGGTAAATAATTAGAAGTAATACGCTTTACCTTCTCACTAGAAAGAGAATTTATTTGCTTTTTGTTGAATTTTTCGTAAAAACTTAAATTTTCACTTTCAAGTTCAATTGCGGAGTTTGAATAATAAAAAGATAATCCTGAAACACTTAATTGACTTGAAATTTCCTTCAAATAGGGTTTTGGAAATGTCATGCTTAAATGAAGAGATTTGACCTCATTTTTCATGCAAAAATCTTTTAAATAATTGACATTAATTACGTTTTCATTGGGAACAGTAAATCCTGAACTTTGAAGGGCGTTTTTGTAATAATCACTTTGTAGAAAATCCAACGAAACTATTTGTACATCACTTCGTTTTTTCAAGACTTTTTGAACATACAAGGCGGAATAAGTGTCGTCAAATCCATGCGTTAAAAGCACTCCATTTTGAGCAACACTTTCGAGTAAATCTTCCGCATAAAACAACAATTCCTTGTCAATTTTTTCTGATTTTAGCAAAAACTCAAGATTTTCTTTTAATTTCTTTTCTTCATTCTTAATGTAATTGTAAGCAACTAATTGCACTTGAACGTCAACGTTTTTTGGTTTTAATTTTTGCGCTTCCAGCAAGTGTGAAATCAGATTTACATTGTAATTCCCTGAAACATATTTAAAATAGTGATATTCAAACGAATTTGGGGCATTTTTTTCATAATCATTTACAACTTCAATCATTTCCTTTTGTTGTGATAAGGAAGGTGAACGTTGAGTAGTTTGCGTGCTTGCAGCCATTTTTGACCTAGAAAAACTTGAACCAACTGCTTCTAAATTTTTTGTTTTTTCTTCTTTTTTTTCAGATTCTTCCGTGATTTTTGGCATTCTCTCCAAATCCTTTTTATTAAGAATTACAGCCTTACTTTTTTTCTCTTTTAGTTCGATTTGAGTTGTATCTTGTAAGTCATTTTTCTCAATAGTATTTAATTCAAAGGTGTTTTTCGTACCAATTTGATTGGAGTTTGTGCCAGAATTGATGACAGGAGTTTCTGATTGACCAAAAATCAAAACATGAAACGTTAACATCGATATAAGCAAGGTGTTTTTCATTTTGCACTTGTTTTTCTCCTAGTACAAGTATACGCAAAATAAGTTCAAATAACTGTAAAAAAATTATTTTTCTGATGCAAAAAGAAATTTATTTGGACTAACCAAATTTGTTTTTACGGCATACATAACAATTCCTGCCGTATTTTTTACGCCTAATTTTGCCATGATATTTTTTCTATGAGTATTGATTGTATGACTGCTAAGAAACAGAATGTCAGCAATTTGAATATTTGTTTGACCTTCAGCGATGAGTTTGATGATTTCATTTTCTCGTTCAGAAATTAATACTGGTTCGCAGGAAAATGATTCGAAATCTAGATCATCCACATTGATAGATGCCAATTGAATTGTTTCTAAAATTTGTCCGCAAAAAAACTTATTTCCTCTTGCAGTTGCTTTCACAGAATCAATGATTTCAGCAATATCACAATCTTTTTTGACGTAACTTTTCACGCCGCCTCGCAAGGCATCAACTAATGTTTGAGCACTTTGTTCAGGTGTAATTGCAACAAACTTTACTGTTGGAAATTTATTAATTATAGCGGGAATAATGTCGATCGAAAATCCGGAAGAGGTGTAATCAATAAGTACAATATCAGTTTCAAAACTTGAAATTAATGCTTCTAATTCTTGATTATCTTTTGCTTCTCCAACAATTTCAATTTCTTTTTGAGAATTCAAAATTGTACGCAAACCAATGCGAATAATGTCGTTACTATCTGCTAAAATGAGGTTCATCTTAAACTAATTTTGTAATTAATACATTTGCTCACAGCTAATAATTTCTGCTTCGCGGTTTTTATTTCAACAATTGTCGCTTCTAATTTAGAATCAATTTAAACAAGGCAAAATTAAAGCAATTTTCGAGATAGCACCTAAATAAAAAATAAAAGTTTTTAACAAGCTAATGGACACAAAAAAAAGCGCTAATAAATTAACGCTTTTCATTTGATTATTTTTTCAAAATTTATTGAAACATATCTTTCACTCGTTGAAAAAAACCTTTCCCATTTCCATCTGGATTTGGTTTAAAGTTATCGCTCGATTTTAGTTTTTCTAAAATATCACGTTCTTCTTTGGAAATTTTTGTTGGTGTCCAAACATTGATGTGAACGAATAAATCTCCATGACCATAACCTTGTAAAACAGGTAAGCCTTTTCCTTTTAGACGAAGCATTTTTCCACTTTGTGTTCCTGGTTCAACCTTGATTTTTGCTTTACCATTAATTGTTGGAATTTCAATACTTTCGCCCAAAATTGCATCCACAATGCTAACAAAAGCCTCGTAATGCAAATTTTCACTATCTCTACGTAAGGATTCGTGCGCAATTTCTTCAATAACAACTATTAAATCTCCAGGTACGCCATTAAATGGACCGGCATTACCTTTTCCAGTTACGCTCAATTGCATCCCATCTTC
>CAZHLZ010000152.1:0-8399 GCA_964532475.1 uncultured Chitinophaga sp. | reverse complement strand
TCGTGATTCGAGCCATGTCTTTTTTCAATTTTTCAACTTCAAAATTACCTGGACAAAAAATAGCAACCGTATGTTTCACTCCTTCCGACATAAAATCAAAAACTACTTGATTTCCAATCTCAATTGGGCAATCCACTAACTCATCGTAGGATTCAAACTTAAATGAAAAAGTATTGTCACTTTGAATATTTTCAGGATTTTTCTTTAAAGCCGTTGATACTTTTTTGAAATCCTTAAAAGGAAAAACATCCAAAGTACCAGCTTTTTCTTTCAATTTTTCTACATACATGAAAATTCCTGAGCCACTCACAAATCCGTGCGTTAGATCTAAAAAGCTTGTTCTTACACTTAATTCAAAAGAATAAACCTCATAATTAATTTTTACTTTTTTGGCATTTCCTTTTTTAACAAGCCACGCATTTTTGGTCTTTTTAACAACTTCCAAGGCTTTTCCACTTTCGTCAAAAGCTTTCACCAAATTTACATTTTTAGCAAATTCTATTATTAAATATGATCCTGGTGCCCAAACTGGCATTTTAATTTCCAATTCTTCTTCTTTAAAATCAGAAACTAGCATTTCAACTTCAAAATAATGATTTTGTGGTTTTGGCATTCTCAATGAATAATGAATATTTTGAGAGAAAAAATTGAAGCAAACGAGAAGTGAAAGTGCAAAAAGTATGTTTTTCATGGAAAAAGCTTTTAGTAAAAATAAAGCAATAATTTGAAATTACAAGTGAAAAAACGAAAATTCTTTTGAATATTTACAAATTCCCGAAACAAAAAAACAGATTAAATTGAAAAATTTGAGATATTATTTTTTGGTTTTTATGTGATCTTTTGCTTTTATTTTTGAGAAAAGCTTTGTAAATTTGTAAAAAAGAATCTTATTTAAGAAAAACACAATGGCATACAGCATTCAAATCGACGAAAAAAGTAAACATGCAAAAGCCTTTTTGGAGTTTGTTAAGAATTTAGATTTTGTACTTGGTGTTCACAAAATGAGTGAAAAAGAACAACTAGCACATGATTTAGCGGATGCTTTTAACGATGTGAAATTGCATAAAGAAGGCAAAATCAAACTTAAATCAGCTAAAAATCTTCTGGATGAGCTTTGAAATTGTTATCGTTAGACAATTTGAGATAAAATTCAAACGATTAGCAAAAAAATACAAGTCTTTACCGAACGATTTATCTACCTTGTTAGGTCAACTTGAATTAAATCCAAGAACAGGCGATGAAATTACGGAGGATTGTTTCAAAATCAGATTAGCGATCAAATCGAAAGGGAAAGGTAAATCTGGTGGGGCAAGAATAATAACTTACGTTCAGATTATCGAACAAACAATCTATTTATTAGATATTTATGATAAATCTGAAAAAGAAAATATCTCCAACAAGGAATTAAAAGAATTAATTGAAAGCATCAAGTAGATACTCAAAAATGATTATTTGTTAAGTATTTCATTTCTTCTAATCCAAGTGAAAAAACGAAAATTCTTTTGAATTCCAGCTTGTTTCAAAGAGATGTGGATAATGTTTTTTCATTTCAGCATTCATCAGCTCAATCGGAACGTCAGAAAATGTGCCATAAAAATGTAAATATTCCATAAATCGTTTTTCGTTTTCAAATTCTTGAAACATCGAATCGGATTCTCCATCCCAAATTAGTGGTGAAACCTTTGAAAGTCGGCAAATTTTCTGGTCAAATGCGGGTGTACATTTCACCCATTTTTCGTTCACAAAAAGTTCAACGTAACCATGGAAAACAATTTCATCTTTTCGCAAGTAAGAAACTAATTTTACTACTCCAATGTGATTTGTTACGATGGCGAAACCAAGTCGAGAAGGAATCTCAAAATATCGGGCAATACTTGCTAATAAAATGGACTTTTCAACGCACCAAGCTCGTGTTTTTGAAACAATTTGACTAGATTTTAGTGCATTTACCCTTAAATCTAAATGATAAGGATCGTACAAAAATCCATCTCGAACCTTTTCATAGAGGAAAATTGCTATTTCTTTTTTAGACTCAAATTTTGGAACATCTTTGAGGTAATTTTTGATTTCATCACTGGAAAAATCCAAAAATTCTGTTGCTTCCAAATATTGATTCATCTCAAATCAAAATTTTAATGGAACAAGTTCACCTAATTCGTTTCGTGAAAACCATTCCGCTTTTTTTCGAGCTTTTTGAATCACCACAAATTTGAATTTCTTGGCTTTTTCTTCCTCATCGAAAAGCTTTGTAAAATATTCAAAATCAAACATTTTATTGGATTCCACGTAGTATAAATCTTTATTCTCGACAAAAAAACAAGCCGATCTTTTTGAAAAACTAACCTTATCCCCTACCCGTATCGACTGACATTTTGGACCATAACAATCCAGCCAATTATAAAAAGTATTGAAGGTTTTTATGGAGTCTATAAAATTCCAATGGTAAAAAACCAAGGAGTCTTTTTCTGTTTTCAAATACCATTTTTCAGAACTACTTGCTCCAAATCGATCGGGAAAAAACAACGTATCTATTTTGGCAATTTGCTTTTTGTCAAAGTCCAAAGAATCAATGATTAATTTTGTGAAATCACTTAAAGAATCAGCAAAAAATAGGTTCTTTTCCTTTTCCCCATCTGCTTTTTCTGAAAAATCATTTTTTGAGTCAGGACTTAGCTCATTAAAATCCAGTACTTCTTCCTTTTGATTTTTACAAGAAAATAAGACAAGAACAAAGCAGAAATAAAGAAAATAGTTCCTTTTTATCATGGAAATTTAGGATATTTTTGAAAGTTTGGTTCTCTTTTTTCCAAGAAAGCATGTTTTCCCTCTTGTGCTTCTTCAGTAAGATAATACAATAGAGTTGCATCTCCAGCTAATTCCATAATTCCTTGTTGACCATCCAATTCAGCATTCAACCCACGTTTAATCATTCGAATTGAAAGCGGACTTCTTTTCATGATGGTCTTACACCATTCTACTGTTGTATCTTCCAATTCACTTAAAGGAACAACTTTGTTGACCATTCCCATATCTTCAGCCTCTTTTGCCGTATATTGATTACATAAAAACCAGATTTCACGCGCTTTTTTCTGTCCAACGTGGCGTGCCAAATAAGAAGAACCAAAGCCAGCGTCAAAACTTCCAACTTTTGGACCAGTTTGACCAAAAATAGCATTTTCTGAAGCAATAGTCAAATCACAAACAACATGTAAAACGTGACCTCCACCAATTGCGTAACCGTTAACCATCGCAATGACAGGTTTAGGCATCGAACGTATCATTTTGTGTAAATCAAGCACATTCAAACGAGGAACTCCATTTTCAGAAATGTAACCTCCAATTCCCTTTACATTTTGATCTCCACCAGAACAAAACGCTTTGTCTCCAGCTCCTGTAAGTACGATTACATTCACATCTTGACGTTCACGACAAATATTCATTGCATCAAGCAATTCCATGTTCGTTTCTGGGCGAAAAGCATTGTAAACCTTTGGTCTATTGATGGTTAATTTTGCAATTCCTTCAAAAAATTCAAATTTAATATCTGAATAATCTTTTATTTTAGTCCAATTTCTAGCTGACATACAATTTAGTTTTTGACAAAAATAATGAAAAATATTCGTTGAATCGATTTTGGATTGCTAGATTCTTAGTTAGCTTGACATTTATTTAAAATCAAAATCAGCATAAAACCTACTTCGCACCATTATCAATCCAACATTGGATTAAATCGCGTTCTTCTTGTGTCATATTTGTTTTGTTGCCTTGTGGCATTGTTTTTGTCACAATTGCACGGTTCAAAATACGATCTTTGTAGGCTCTAATTTGTTCTTCGGTATCAAACATAACTCCATTTGGAGCAACTTTCTGTACATCATCAGTCGGTTTTGCGGCGTGACATTGTGTACATCTTTTTTCAATAATTACTTTTACTTCCTTAAATGTGGCTGGCACATCATCTTTACACACCGTTTTTTCTCTCGGAGCGGTTACAAATGTTAAAGAAATCATTCCCAAGATTGCCACTGGCAAAATCCAAACAGCTTTTTCGCCCTTTTCAATTTTGTTCAAATAATGTTTTACAAGAACACTACAAAGTGAAAGTCCAATTAACACATACCAATTAAATTCATTTCCATAAGTACTTGGGAAGTGATTGCTAATCATGATGTAAATTACAGGAAGTGTCAAATAGTTATTGTGGCGCGAACGCAGTAAAGCATTTTTGCCTAACACAGGATTTGGAAGTCTTCCTTCTTTCGCTGCATTTACCATGGCTTTTTGAGAAGGAATGATCACGCGGAAAACATTTCCAACCATCATGGTACCTATTAAGGCTCCAACATGAATGTAAGCTGCTCTTGCACTAAATACATTCAAGAAAAAATAGGCAAATCCTGCGAGAAATAAGAACAAAACGAACCAAAACAACATTGGTTTTTTAGCCAGAGGAGACTTACACAATAAATCATAGACAATCCAACCTGTTGCCAAGGAAGCCATTCCGATTCCTACAGCTAAATTGGAAGGAATATCCAAAACTTCTTTGTCAATTAAATAAACTTTGGCATCTAAATAATAGACAATTACAAGCAGTGTAAATCCTGAAAGCCAAGTGAAATAAGCTTCGTATTTGAACCAATGTAAATCCTTAGGAATTTCTTTCGGTGCAACTTTGTATTTTTCTAAATAATAAAATCCTCCACCATGCACAGCCCATAAATTCCCTGCTAATTCATCACGTAAATTTTCTGTTCGATTTAAACTGTTTTCCAAGAAATTAAAGTAAAACGAAGCTCCAATCCAAGCAATTCCGAAAACTACATGCGCCCAACGAACCACTAAATTTAACCATTCAATAACATGTGATTCCCAGCTAGTTCCTTGTACCAATTGATAAACAACGTATAAAAAAATGAAAATTAAAGCCAAATAAATAAAGACATTTTTTTCCTCATGAATATCAGCAATTTTTGTTTTCAGAGCTTCTGAATTATGTTCTTTACTTCGCTCTTTCAGGGCAACAACAACATTTTTCAATATTCCGTAAGTGATGATGATGATAAACAAAAACAAAATCACGAAAAGCCAATTTGAAAAACTAAAATTTGTCTTAAATTTCTCAGCAGCGAATAATTCAAAGGAAAAAAAGACACTCACAAAAAGCGCAAGAAACTTGATACTCGGAAATGGGTTTTTATCAAAAATTTGTTTAAAAAATGTTTTCATTAAAAGCAGTTTATTTAATCGTTTTTTTCAATTCTTTTTCTAAAATTTAGAATTTTATTACTTACATTTGTTAAAATTAACTCGCAAAATATGACAAATCATACAGCTGAATTTGGTTTATACAGTAAACGAATTCTATCTGAAAAAGGACTTATTGAGGGCACAATACTAATAAAAAATGGTATCATTTCAAAGCTTATTGAAGGAAAAATTTCTGAGCAAGGAATTGAAATAAAAGACTTTAACGATTTAGTAATCCAAGCTGGAATCATCGATTGCCACGTACACATCAACGAACCTGGAAGAACTGAATGGGAAGGTTTTGAAACAATCACTAAGGCGGCGCTAGCGGGAGGAATCACAACTTTAGTCGATATGCCCTTAAATGCAAGTCCTGTTACTACCTCAAAAAGTGCTTTTGAAATAAAATTAAAAGCCACAGAAGGGAAATTGTATTGCAATTGTGCATTTTGGGGTGGAATTGTACCAGAAAACATTGATTTTTTGGATGAATTGATTGCCGCAGGAGTTTTTGGCATAAAAGCATTTTTAACACATTCTGGAATCGATGATTTTCCGAATGTAACTTTAGAAGATTTGAAAAAAGGATTACCAATTCTAAAAAAATACAATGTTCCACTCTTGGTACATGCAGAATTAGACGAAATGCACGATGATTTACTTGCTTTTGAAAAAAATCCAACTTCATACCAAGCTTATCTTAAATCTAGACCTAAAATTTGGGAAGACAATGCAATTGATTTAGCTATTTCTTTGTGCGAAGAATTTGATACACCGGTGCACATTGTTCATTTATCTTCAGCTAATAAAATCGATAAAATCAAAGAAGCAAGGGCAAAAGGATTGAAATTAACGGTAGAAACTTGTCCGCAGTATTTATTTTTTAATGCCGAAGATATTCCAGATGCCCAAACCATTTTCAAATGTGCTCCACCAATTCGAGAAAAGGAAAATAACGATAAATTATGGGCAGCATTGAAGGATGGAACGATTGACTTCATTGTAACGGACCATTCTCCTGCTACTCCAAATTTGAAAGAAATTGAAAGTGGAAATCTCAAAAAAGCCTGGGGCGGAATTGCAAGTATTCAGTTTTCTTTGCCTATCATCTGGACTGAAGCTCAAAAACGAGGATTTTCAATAGAAGAAATTGGTAAATTATTATGTTCTAATGTTGCTTCCTTTTTGAAATTAGAAAATTCAAAAGGAACAATTGCGGAAGGAATGGATGCCGATTTGGTAATTTGGAATCCTGAGGAAGAATTTATTGTAAGAGAAGAAGAAATTCATTACAAACACAAAATTTCTCCTTACATGAATCAAAAATTAAAAGGCAAAATAAAAGAAACATTTATTGCAGGAAAAAAAGTGTTTGAAAACGGAAATTTCGTATCTTTACCGATTGGAAAAATTATTCTGAGAAAATAGATAAAAACACTTAACTAATTGATAATATGGAAATTATAAGAACAGAAAAGCCAAAATTTACAGAATTAATCGATTTAGCTTCTGAGAAAATTGGTGGTCAAGCACTCGTTTGTAGCGACGATTTTTTTGCTGAAAAAGAGAATTTATTGAAACCTGGAAGAGGAATTTTTATTGCCGACAAATATACTGACCGTGGAAAATGGATGGACGGTTGGGAATCTCGCAGAAAAAGAGTTGAAGGCTACGACTGGTGTATCATTAAATTAGGTGCTTCGGGCAAAATTCGTGGTTTGGACATTGATACTAACTTTTTCTTGGGAAATCATCCACCACATGCATCTGTTGAAGTATGTAATGTTGCAGGAAATCCTAGTAACGATTTTTTATTATCTGATGAAGTAAATTGGACAGAAATCACTCCAAAATCTCATTTAGATCCAGGAAGTCAAAACTTTTTCGAAGTAAAAAACGATGAAATTTGGACGCATTTACGTCTAAATATTTATCCAGATGGAGGAGTGGCACGTTTAAAAGTCTACGGAGAAGTTTACAAAAACTGGGATTTAGTTGCAAAAGACGAATTAATTGACTTGGCAAGCGCTGTAAATGGAGGAAAATCTGTTTTATGTAACGATATGTTTTTCAGTCACATGGACAACTTGTTGATGCCAAATCGTGGTGCAAATATGGGCGATGGTTGGGAAACGAAGCGAAATCGTACGCCAAACAATAGAGACTGGGTAGTCGTGAAATTGGCTCACAAGGGTCAAATCGAAAAAATCTTGGTCGATACCTGTCATTTCAAAGGAAATTATCCAGATACGTGTTCCATTGAAGGAATTTCCATCAAAGATGAGCACGTTGATTTTAAGTCTGAATACTTAATTTGGACAGAAGTTTTACCAAAACAAAAATTGCAAGCTGACTTTGAACACTACTTTGAGCAGGAAATCACTAGTAAAGATGCATTTACACACATCAGACTAAATATTTTCCCTGATGGTGGCGTGAGCCGTTTGAGATTATTTGGTTATATCAAAGATTAAGTATGACTTTAGATGAATTCAATAACTTAGATACTCAAACGCGGTTCACAGAACTTTTTAAATGCTGTGGATCAACGACTTGGGCGAAAAATCTGGCAGAAAAACCAACCATTTCAAGCAAGGAAGAACTTTTTGCGATTTCAGATGAAATTTGGTCAAATGTAAGTAAAGAAGATGGTTTGGAAGCATTTACGCATCATCCAAAAATCGGCGATGTTTCCGAATTGGAAAAGAAATTTGCTTCCACCAAACATTGGGCAGGAAATGAGCAAGCAGGTGTAAATGAGGCTAATCAAGCAGTTTTGGAAGCACTTGCAAAGGGAAATCATGATTACGAAGCAAAATTTTCATACATTTTTATTGTCTGTGCCACTGGAAAATCTGCCGAAGAAATGTTAGCTTTGTTAAATGCCCGCATTGGAAACGACCCAGAAACTGAATTCAAAATCGCATTGGGCGAACAAAATAAAATTACAAAAATTCGATTAGAGAAACTTTTATCATAGATGTAGAATCTAGAATGTAGAATGGAAAATAGAATACATTCATAATTCTCAATTCTACATTCTCAATTATAAAAAAGGATGAGTCAAATTACAACACACATACTAGACACCTCAAAGGGTAAGCCAGCACAAGGAATTCAGATTATTTTGGAGCAACAAGTATCAGAGA
>CAZHLZ010000151.1:0-8399 GCA_964532475.1 uncultured Chitinophaga sp. | reverse complement strand
CTACCTTCAACCATTTAGAGGAATTCGCCAAAAAGAAACGTTTCCCAATAACATTTGAAACGATTAACCGTGACTTTTATGAACAGTTCACCAAGTTCCTGTTTTACGAAAAAGATAATTTTAACGCTAATGCCGGAAGACATATTAAAAACATTAAAACGTTTTTAAATGATATGACAGAACAGGGTATCAATAAGAATATGGAATACGACAAGAAGTATTTTAAAGCTTTTAAAGATGAACCGGAAATATTTGCCCTGACAATAGATGAATTGAAAGAACTGAGCGAGGTGGATTTAGACGAAAAACACGACAAGGTGCGGGATTTATTTCTTTTTGAAGCCTATACCGGAATTCGCTTCAGCGATGTTCAAAACCTTAAGCATGAAAATCCCGACAGTGACTTCGTTCTTGTCCCAGTGATTAAGACAAAAGACTTTCTGAAACTACCTTTGAACAAACAAGCCAAAGCCATTCTAAAAAAGTATTACGATTCTGACACAAATCAAGTAGTATTGCCGAAAATTTCAAATCAGCGCATGAATGCTTATATCAAAGAGATTTGCCAGATATTGGAATGGGATGAAAAAATCACCGTTGTAAAGTTCAAAGGGGCAAAGAGATTTGAATTTCAATTTGAAAAACAGGAACTGGTAAGCAGTCACACGGCCAGACGTTCCTTTGTTACCAATGCATTGGAACTTGGCATTCCGCCGACACTTGTCATGCAATTGGTCGGTCATAAAAAGGTTGATACATTAAAACGCTATGTAAAACACAATGAAAAAACACTTCAGGACGCAATTAGTAAATTTAACGCATGAATGAGAATAAACCCGAATTTCAACAGGCAGAAATGTTCCTTGAAACATTTGACACCAATAAGGAAATAATAGATTCGTATGCCAACAATAGTCAATATTCAATAGAGGAAAAGGTTGAATACTTGTTGGATTTTAGAAAAAGTATTGAAGCATGGTGTTTACATACTTCGACTTCAAATGCCGTCCTTCAAATGCAAATTGAAAAAATCAAGTTGGATGAGTTGAATAGGTTCATTGAGGAATTTGATCCTAAAACCAGCACATTTGAGCTTGATGAGATAGGCGTTTTAATCGAAGATGAAGACTGGTTTGACACCAACATCATTGGGGCAAACATTGAATATTGGTCAATGGTAAAAGAGCTGAATATCGATACGATGGACATAAAAGCCGCAATTGAATCAAAATACTATCTTGATCAGGTTCTTAAAGCTCTTACGACCAACAGCTCTTTACCAGTATATAAGAAAAAGGAGATTCGCCCGACTAAATTCAACCAATTCCAAACGACATTTATATTCAACATGCTTCGGAATAAAAATCTCATAAGTGATTCTGTCAATAATAAACTTTTATCCCAGGCTATAGAAATGTTGACTGGATACTCGAATCTACAGACAGTTAAGTTCTTTAGTAAAATGGCGGATGATGAAGAAATCCAAAAGCAAAAAAAAGAACTTGTAGAATTACTCGAAAGCATCCTTAGTGAATTAAAATAGAATTTCTTACGCGTAAGGAATTTTTCTTACGTTTTTTGAGTTTGCATTCGGTTTCAATTTTGTGCCATCAAATCGATAGTATAAAATGAAAGAAATCATTACATCACTCAGTGCCGAAGATCTCAAAGATCTTATCAGAGAAACCCTCGACGAAAAACTCTCTCAGGTTCAAAAACCGGAACAAGAAACATTGCCGGAAGACGAACAACTTTTAAACCCTACTGAAACGGTAGCCATGCTGCGTATTTCTAAAGTTACCCTTCAGAAATGGATGAAAGCTGACAAGCTCCCCTATTCTCGCATGGGCAGGAAAGTCTATTTCAAAAAGAGCGAAGTAATCAAGGCCTTAAACAATTTTAGAAAATTCAGAGTATGAACAGCGAAAGCCAACTCCTAAAATTGCAAACAGAGGTTCAAGAACTGGAACGTTCGGCTCTGAATATTCAAAATTTGTTGATCAATTATGCGGATGAGCTTCTGAGGAAATTCAGAAAGCGAAGACTTTCGAAGGAAAATGAACCGGGGAAAATTGAAACCTGGTTCTTACTTCGGGAAACCCTTCCCAGATTACAGGCAGAACTTATTCTGAAAAAAGAAGAAATCAATTCTATTTCCGAACAAATCAACCCTAAAACATCCAAATAAGCGTAAAATAAGCGTTATTAACGTTTAGCTTAACGTTTAAATTAACGTTAAAGTTAGCGTTAAAACGTTTCCGAAACGTTTAATCTTTACGTTAAGAAACGTTTAAAAACGCCAAATTCAGCACATTATGCAGAAATCAGCCGAAAAACAGCCCAAAACGCATATACCTATGGAAGAATTAATTGCCGGGGTTAGACAATCCTTTAGCAATAGTTCTTCAGAATCTATGTTGAAATCTAAATCCGAAAATATTGAACTCGCAATTGATGAAAGCATGGGTTTTCCAATCCATGTGTTTCCTGATCCATTTAAAAGGATCATTACTGAAACCAATCAAAAACTGAATTACCCTATTGATTTTATTTCCAGTTCTATTTTATATGCCGTTTCAGTAGCCATTGGGAATTCATTGTCAATAAAAGTAAAAGAAGGATGGAATGAACAAGCCATTATTTGGATAGCATTGGTTGGACGTCCCGGAACAAATAAGTCACACCCTTTCTCATTTGCACTTGAACCGTTGCGACACAAACAGCAGGAACTTTTTGCAGATTATAAGCTTCAGTTGAGAGAATACGAAAGAATAAACACTTTGACCAAAGAAGAAAAAATAGCCGAAAGCATTACAGAAAATCCTGCACCAATATGCAAAAGATATATCCTACAGGACTTCACCATTGAATCTATGGCGGACAAGCACAATGAAAATCCGAGAGGTCTTGGAATCAATGTAGACGAGCTGGCCACTTGGCTTGGAAACATGAACAAATACAACGGAGGATCTGATCAGGAAGTCTGGTTGAGTACATGGAGCAGTAAGTCATTGTTGATTGACCGGAAAAGCATGAAAGAAGCCATATCTATTAAGCTTCCATTCCTAAGTGTAGGTGGCACAACCCAGGACAGCATACTGAAAAAACTTTTTTCAGGTTCAAAACAAAACAACGGATTCATAGACCGGATGCTTTTTTCTTATCCCAATGAACTTGAATATCCGAAGTGGAATGATCAGGAAATTGAACCTTATTTGATCTTGGATTACAGAGATTTGATTTATCGCCTTCTTGACCTCCCTTGCGAGATGAATGAGTATGGCACTATTCAGCCAAAAGAGATCCCGTACAGCAAAAACGGCAAGCTACACATGGTGTATTGGTATAACGCAAAAGCCGAACTGCTAAACAGTCAACAAAACTCTGAACTCAGCTCTACTTACAGCAAAATCGAAATTTACCTGCACCGTTTTGCATTGATCATTCAAGCACTCAGGTGGGCTTGCGGAGAGGCAGACCTGGAAGAGATTGATGAAATTTCTGTTCTGAAAGCCATTGACCTTGTTGAATACTTTAAAAACAATGCCTTCAAGGTTCAGAACTTGATGAACCCTTTGGAGCTGGATCAATTGGATGAGCTGAGAAAAAACCTGTTTTTAGCGTTACCTTTAACGTTTAAACGGAAAGAAGGATTGGAAATAGCTCGAACCATTGGAGTAAAACAAAGCACTTACGATGCCTTTCTGAAGAATGACAAGCTATTTATCAAAGCGGCTTACGGTCAGTTCAAAAAGAAAATTGGGTAAACTGTTAAAAAGTTCAAAAAGTCCACAAAGTTCTTTAAACTCCTTGCAGGACATAGGCTCTAAATGGAAGCGTCAATAAAAAGTGCCTACAAACTTCAAAAACTCAGTTCCAAAACTTTTTGACACTTTTTGAAAACATGTTGGAATGTCAAAATTATAAACCACACAAATTCAATCACATAAAACCAACTTCTCGAACTTTTTGAACTTTTCAGCTATGCAATACAAATCAACATACATACTCGACAACAGATCCGGTAAAAAGAAGTTTCGCTGCCCAGCTTGCGGTCATTCAAAAACGTTTACCCTATATATCCATACTCAGACTATGGAATATTTGAGCGAAGAAGTCGGAATTTGCGACAGAATCAACAATTGCGGCCATCACTTCCCCCCCAAACAGTACCTTATCGGCAAGCCTGAAAGCTTAACGTTAAAAAACGCGAATTCCATTGCAAACACTCAGTTACTTGAAAAACCGATATCCTATATTGATAACGTTAATTTAACGCTAACTCAGAAAAAAGACCGCAATCATAACCAGTTCTTCCGCTACCTTGCGAAACGTTTCGGAAACGTTTATGCCGATATTTTATTCAGAAGGTATTTGATTGGCAGTTCCAACAAGTGGCCGGGGGCAACTGTATTCTGGCAAGTCGATATAGAACAGAAAATTCGTGCCGGGAAAATCATGTTGTTCGATCAAGACTCTGGCAGACGAGTAAAAGAACCGTTCAATCACATTTCTTGGGTGCATAAAGAACTAAAATTCTATAAAGAATTCAACCTTAAGCAGTGCTTTTTTGGTGAACACATTCTGAGACATGAACCGGGTGTTCCTATAGCAATCGTTGAAAGCGAAAGAACAGCCATCATTTGCTACACGCACTTTCCGGAATACATTTGGCTGGCGGCAGGATCATTGCATGGACTGAGTATTGAAAAATGCAAGGTTTTAAGAGGGCGTGAAATTGTTTTATTTCCGGACTTGGGCAAAGGTTATGAAATTTGGGAGAAGAAAGCTGCTGAAATTAGGCAGACTTTGGGATTGAATATGAAAGTGAATTATTTTCTTGCTCAGAAAGCTTATACCGATAATGGTGAGGGCTTGGATTTGGCGGATTATATAGGGCATTAATTTTCTTTATGTTAAATATGTAAAATTGATTTAAATAATTAAATTTGCGTCAATTGGCTAATGAGCAGTAATGCTAATAGCGACACCTAAAAAAACAAAACATGATATTAAAAAAACCAGCAGTAAGAGTAAAACAAGGAGACTTGACAATTTATTCCACAAGTTTATTAGTTAAGGATTTAATGATTTCAAACTTCTACCAAGTCGATAAACTTGATTCTTCAAACTCAAGTTCAGGCTTTCAAAGAGTTTTAGACAAAACAAGAACTAAAAGACTTGCGGACTATATATTAGACGCTTGGAAAGACAAAGACGCATTTTTACCAACTTCCATTTTCCTTGCAACTGACAAAGACGTTTTTTTCGACAATGAGAAAAACGAAATAACTTTTGAAATTGAAAAAGTTTGCCCATTTAATGTGGTAGATGGACAACATAGAGTTGAAGGTTTAATTGAAGCAGCGAGACAAAATCCTGAAATCGGAGATTTTGAATTAGTAGCAAATATTGCGGTCAATCTTGACGATGTTAGTCAAATGTGTCATTTTCTAATTGTTAATACAACACAAAAGGCAGTTGATAGAGCAGTAGAGCAACAAATAATATCAAGATTGACAGGTATGGTAGACATTGAAGACATTCCGACACTACCAAAATGGATTCAAAGACAAGTTATGAAAGGAGAAGATAAAGAAGCGTTAGTTATTACCAACTATTTAAATATTGAGCCAGATTCACCTTGGTATCAAAAAATTAGAATGGCTAATGAAGGTAAAGAAGATAGTAATACTATAAATCAAAAAAGTTTTGTTCAGTCAATTAAGGGTTATATTTTAAGCTCTAATAATCCACTTGCTGCTGAATCAGACATAGACAGAAGAAATAAAATATTGAAGAACTATTGGAAGGCTATTGACGACTTACTTGTAAAAAAAGATTCAGATGCTCAAACTGTAGTTTACAAGACTATTGGGTTGGAACTTTTTAACATTATTTCCGCAACTGTATTTATGAAACTTTACAATGAGAAAAATTTTACCGTCGATAGAATTAAATCTATGCTTCAACACGGATTTTCCAATTTGCCAAATGAACATTTAGCAGTTCAAAACCCAGAATGGTGGGAAAGTGGTGGTGGTGCTTCAAATATTAATAAAGCAGCAGTTAGACACATAGCAACAGAACTAAATAAAGCTATGAATATTCAAAAAACAGATGATGACATTCAATTATGAAAGTTAATGAATTAAATCCCAAGATTATTGAAAAAATAGAGTTTCAGTTAAACAAGGTTAAATTTGTTCCAAATAAGATTGGGTGCTATGTAATAACCAATTTTCAACATGAAATAATGTATATTGGACAGACAGTTAATCTTAAAACACGAATGCAGCAACATTTAGAAAATCCCGAAAAAACGAAGTTAACACTAATTGGAAAAGCATATTACTTTTATTACAAAACCATAGAACATGAGAATGATTTGAATAGACTTGAAAGAGGTTGGTTAAATAACCATGAATTAAGAGAAGGACAAATACCAATTTTAAACGCAGTGCGTGGACCAATTTAAAGACAATGACAAAAGGAAGCACTACTGTCAACATGCCTAAGAGTAATCTTAGATAATATAAGATATAATGTTTAAAGACAAATTAAAAAACTTAAATTAAAAAAATGAAACTTTCTGTAATCAAAGAAAATATTATAGAACACTTAAAAAAAACATCCATTGATGATTTTTATGCTGACCCACAGATGAAAAGTGTTAGAAAGTTATTCACTGAATTGACAGGTTTAAATACCGATGAAGAAATCAAATCTTTTTTATACAAACGATTTCCTGAAACTCGTGCAGAAACATTTAAGAAAGCAAAACTAAACACGATTAAATCTTTAAATAATGAGCTTACACAAACCGAAAATGCCATAAAATCTCTTCAGGAAGAAGTTAATAAGATTGAATTAAAACTAAAGAATATTCAAGACAAGCTTAACAACATCCCGAAACAACAAAACCAATTGAATTCAGAATTTGCTGAGATAGAAAATGAAATCAATCAAATTAGACCTCTGTCAGCCAAATCACCTTATGATAAGCAATTAAGTGAACTTGAAAACAAAAGAATTCATGTATCAAATTCAATTGAAAACATACCAAAAACCATTTCTAATTTAGAAATCGAGCTGCTTGAACAGACTAATTTATTAAATTCAAAAAAAGAAACTATTGAATTAAAACGGCTAGATTATAATAAAGTTGAAGACAATTGCATTGAGATCAAGAATGAACTAGACCAATTAGATATTGAAGGGTATGAACATTTCAACAATGAATACAAGGCTCTTCAATTTTTATTTAATGTGCTGTTTTTTAAAAAGATAACAACTGACTACGAGTTTATTGAAGAAAAAACAGGTAAAAAGTTAAAGGATGAATGGGGTTATTATATTGAAGAGGTTGAAGAGGTTGAAGTAGAAACAATTCTTGAAAGCGAGTGCTCATTTGAAGAATTAAAAAGTTTGATTCAAGAACACACTCAAAAAGGGAATATAACCCCTAATGATTGGCGAAAAATCTTGCTAAAAATAATATCTAAATTGAATATTACGTTCACAGGCAGTTATAATACTTCAAATGTAAACTATGCATTCTCTAAAGTCAACTCTGTTTTTTATAGAGACAAAAAAGCTTTGACGCCTGTCGATACTTCAGCTCTACTTGCAACTAAAATTGCCTTAAAAACTAATTATTCTCTAAGAATTGAAGACAATAAATTTGCTCTTGCACTGGCTGGAGGAATTATGGTAATAATTTCCATTAGAGAAAAGGGTGAGACAATTAATGCTTTTCAACAAGAAGCTATAGAGTTTTATTCATCTACTTATAATGGTTTTTATGACAAGCAAACGCTTTACTATCAAAAAGGTTACGCAGACAGTGAGATACAAATAGCAATTCCGAAGCAATATTATATTATAGCTGAACAATACATTGTTGAGATAGAATACATAAGTGCTCCAATTTTAATGAACTCAAATAACTTAATTAAGCTTATACCGGATATTTCAGGAAAAGCAAAAAGAGAAGACGAGATAGCTGAAGAACTTAAACGGCAAGAAAGATTAAATGATTACTGGCATGATGATAATGATGATGATGATGATTACTAATATATGCTCCCTTTTTGACCCCAATAGCAATGTCTAACTTGAAAAACATTTAAAAAACAATTAAAAGTTATAATTTTAACAAAGCTGATTTTTTTAATTTACTAATTCTTGAAATATTTTAGGTTGATTTTAAGATAGTTCATAGAATCTAATAAAGTGTTAAAAAAACAGATTATAAAATACCATTAAATCGAATTTTTTAGAACGCAATTTACTTTAAACAAAAGATTTACTTATTTTTGAAATACTAAACAAAGATATTGGGGGCAGAGGGTCGGAATGATACGTTTTACTAAAATATATCAACTGAGACATACGTC